>JAIKXO010000328.1 GCA_024684065.1 Lachnospiraceae bacterium | reverse complement strand
ACTTCCACCACGCTCCCCAATATTCGCAATCCGTGGGGCCCCCTCCCCACTTCTTGCTCATATTGTGGCGGGTCATAAAACCTTTCACCCACTGGCAAGCAAGCTTGCCGTGGGTTCAGGCTTTTGACCCTGATATCATATTATTATAAACCAAAACATAACAGATATTAAGGAAATCCCCGATACAGCGCATCCGGCCTTAAGCATCCCGGAAAACCGTTGTGCCGGTTTCTTTCGGATTAATACTATCTTAACATAAATTAATATCACCTTAACACAATCTTAGCGTGATCTGTATTACGATGAAGCTGTGCGGATCATTTCCGCACTGCGCAGAAACAGGAGGTTCGTAATGAGCGGGCGTATTATGGGGAAACAATTATCATCATTCCAGATCATAATAGCGGGATTTCTTTCCGTAATTATGATCGGGACGTTGTTACTCATACTTCCCGTATCGTCCAGAGCCGGAAGCTGGACCGCTCTTGATGATGCGTTATTCACCTCAACCTCCGCTGTCTGTGTAACAGGCCTTGTCGTCAGGGATACGGCCACATACTGGTCTTCTTTCGGTCAGGCGGTGATCTTGCTCCTTATACAGACCGGAGGGCTTGGGATCATCACCGTGACCGCCCTGATCGCCACTGCTTCCGGGAAAAAGATCTCTTTGCTGCAGCGGAGCATGCTGCAGGAGAGCATATCCGCCGTTCAGCTTGGCGGAATAGTGACGCTGACACTCTTTATCTGTAAAATTACATTTATTGCAGAGCTTTCAGGCGCAATTCTGATGCTTCCGGCTTTCTGTGCCTCCTTCGGCACTTCGGGGATATGGATGTCTGTTTTTCATTCCGTTTCAGCCTTCTGTAATGCGGGCTTTGATATTATGGGGGACAGATCCGGCGAATTCTCATCCCTTACCTCCCTGAGCAACAGCTTCGGTACAGTGATCATCCTGTGTCTCCTTATCATTACCGGAGGAATCGGATTTCTTACATGGGACGATATCGCTAAAAACAGATTTCATATAAAAAAATACAGGATGCAGAGCAAGGTCATCTTAACCGCCACGCTCCTTCTGGTATTGATACCCTGTATCGTCTTCTTCTTCAATGATTTTTCAGAATTTGACCTGAAGGAGCGGATCTGCGTGTCGCTGTTTCAGGCTGTCACGCCCCGGACCGCAGGGTTCAATACGGTAGATATGGCAAGCTTTTCGAGTGCGGGAAGAGCAATGACAGTGATCTTAATGCTGATCGGAGGCTCTCCCGGATCCACGGCCGGAGGCGTGAAAACGACGACGATCGCAGTACTGTTTGCCAACGCAACGGCTGTAGTCCGCCATCGAAAGACCCCTAAGCTTTTCAACAGAAGGATCGAGGAAGATACCGTAAGATATGCTTCGACTTTACTGATACTTTATCTTAGTCTTTCTTTGACCGGAGCCTTTATCATAAGCATTTTTGAAAGGCTTCCTTATGAACAGTGCATTTTTGAAACCGTGTCCGCGATCGGAACGGTGGGGCTGTCTTCAGGGATCACACCCTCCCTGGGTATAATATCCCGCACGGTCCTGATCGGACTTATGTTTATCGGAAGAGTCGGCGGGCTTACACTCTTATATGCCGCTTTCAGTATAAGAACAGAACCGGTACAGTACCCTGCGGGCAAGATCAGTGTCGGATAAAAGAGGTAATTACAATGAAATCAATTCTACTTATAGGAACAAACTGTTTCGGATCGCTTCTTGCTAAGAAGTTCCGGGAGCTGGGGCATCAGGTTATGGCGGTAGACAGGGATGAGGAACGCATAAACATCATTCTCCCCTTTGTGACAGACGCCCAGATAGGCGACAGTACCAATGAGGCGTTCTTAAGATCCCTCGGTGTCAGCAACTACGATATCTGTATAGTTACTATAGGGGGCGATTTCCAAAGCTCTCTTGAAACGACCTCGCTTCTTAAGGAGCTTGGCGGAAAATTCGTTATTTCACGGGCAGACAGGGATGTTCAGGCCAAGTTTTTACTGCGGAACGGCGCGGACGAAGTGATCAATCCGGAGAAACAGATCGCTGAGTGGGCCGCCATCCGGTATGCTTCCGACCATGTCCTGGATTACATCAAGCTGGATGAAGACCATGCCATCTTTGAGGTCTCCGTTCCCGCAGAATGGGTTGGAAAGAGGATCGGACAGATCGATATCAGAAAAAAATACGGGATCAATATCATGGCGATCAGGGAAAGCGGAGAAATGAATCTTTCCGTAACGCCCGAAACGGTTCTGAGCGGAAGCAATACAATGCTGGTCCTCGGTAAGCGGAAAGCGATCCAAAAATGTTTTCATATGTAGTACAAGGTATATAAGGGGGTGTTTTGTATGGAAGTAATTATTATGATCGTGATCCTGATCACTCTTTTTTCATTTGGATACTACGCGGCGGGACGATTCGGGATTTTCTGCAACGATTCAAAGAAAAACAGGCGCCGCCCTTCTCCTCTTGATAAAAAGGCCGGCAGGATGAAAAAATCAAAGTAGTACTGCGGGTTCTGCGCCGTTTTGCGAAGCAGATCGTGCGCTTTGGGACGAACTTCAGGTCGGATCATTACCTCAAAATGATTCCCTGCAGGCAATTAAGGCCTTGCTTAACAGCAACCGGTATTTATAGTATAATGACGAAAAATCAAGGGAGGGAAACGGCATGGGCGAATATTCCGAATCGGGTGAGCATATTCTGGTCTGTATCTCCCCTTCTCCCTCCAATCCCAGAGTTGTTGCCGCGGCAGCCAGGCTTGCGGATGCTTTTCAAGCCACACTTACGGCAATCTACGTTAAGCCCACGAATTATGATGCGCTTTCCGAAGAGGACCGAAGAAGACTTCAGCAAAACATCCGGTTCGCCGAACAGAACGGAGCATCGGTCACTACGATAATCGGCAATGACATTCCCGCACAGGTTACGGAATATGCCCGTCTTTGCGGCATAACCAAGATCGTAATGGGAAGGAGCAGCATCAAAAGACGGTATCCCTGGAGCAGGCCGCCTTTTCTGCGCCGATTTGCAAAGCAGATCGAGCGCTTAGGCACGAACTTCGGTTCATGCCGGCCAATTCGGCATTTGCGTCAGCAAATGTCGAATAAGTCCGGTCTGTTTACAGACCGGATCATTTCTTCGATGGAGCAGATCATTCCAAACGTTCCGGACATGGATATTTACATCATCCCCGACTCTGCTTCGGGTTTCAAACAGCAGAAAGAAAAATCACACATCACCGACCGGATGCGGCCCACTTTAAAAGAATCCGCCTACACCCTTCTCCTCCTCATCGTGACAACGGGGATCGGACTTGCTTTCACCCGGCTTGGATTTTCGGAATCGAATATCATTACCGTTTTCATACTCGGCGTCCTGCTGATCTCAGTTATCACCATAAACCCTGTTTACAGCGCAGTGGGTTCTCTCTTAAGCGTCCTGCTGTTCAACTGGTTTTTCATCGATCCCCGGTTCAGCTTTCATACTTATGAGGCCGAATATGCCGTAACCTTTGCGATCATGCTGACCTCCTCTCTTATCACGGGAACTTTGGCCAACAGGATGAAACAGAACACAAGGCAGGCTGCGGGTGAAGCTTTCCGGACAAAGGTTCTGTTAGACACTAATCAGCTCCTTCAAAAGGCGGAAAGCCCTGCAGAAGTGATCCGGATAACCGCCCGTCAGATAATAACCCTTTTAAACCGGGATGTCGCGGTCTATCCGCATATAAAAGGCGATGTCCTTAAGGATGGTGAGGAATTCCTCTCTTCCCTGTCATCAAAAGATACATGCCCCGCGGACAGCAACGAAAAAGAAATCGCCGAGTGGGTGTTCTTAAACCGGCAGTCCGCAGGCTTTCGCATGGAGCACTTCGAAGCGGCAAAATCCCAGTATCACGCCATCTGCTTAAACGGCTACTGTTATGGTGTTATCTCAATCCGTCTGAACGGGATCGCGCTCGAGCCTTTTGAAAACAGCATCGTGATATCTATTTTAGGAGAATGCGCCCTGGCGCTTGAGAATCTGCGGAATGCCGAGGAAAAAAGACAGGCTTCCGTCATAATCCGAAATGAGCAGCTTCGGTCGAACCTTTTGCGCTCCATCTCACATGACATCCGCACCCCCCTGACTTCGATATCCGGAAACGCCAGCAACCTGCTGTCACACTATAAACAGCTTGATGATACAACGCTTGAACAGATCTTCTGCGATATTTATGACGAATCAGAATGGCTTATCGATCTTGTGGAGAACCTGCTCTCCATTTCCCGTATCGAAAACGGGCAGATGGAGCTTCACCTTTCATCCGAGGTCATGAGCGATGTCATCGAGGAGGCGCTTAAACACGTTGACAGGAGTGCACTCCAGCACTCCATCAGAGTTGAGAATACTGATGATATTCTTCTGGTAAACATGGACGCAAAGCTGATCATGCAGGTGCTTATCAACCTGATCAACAACGCCGTCAAGAATACGCCTCCCGGATCAGAGATATGCATTCAGAGCAGACAGGAAGGAACCGAAGCTGTCGTAACTGTCTGTGACAATGGGCCGGGTATAGCGGACAGTATCAAGCCGCATGTATTTGAAATGTTCTACACCGGTCCCGGTACGGTTGCCGATGGGCGGAGAGGCCTGGGCCTCGGTCTGGCACTCTGTAAATCAATCGTCGAATCACATCACGGCAGGATCACATTAAGTGACAACCACCCCACCGGCTGCTGCTTTACTGTCTCACTGCCAATGAAAGAGGTACAAAACCATGAATAGTCCTGTTGTTCTTGTAATTGAGGATGATGCTCCGATCCGCAACCTGATCGTCACCACGCTCAAAACCCATGATTATAAATATCTGACGGCAGCTAACGGATCCGAGGCGTTAATGATGGCGTCCTCACATAATCCGGATGTTCTCTTTCTGGATCTCGGACTGCCTGATATGGATGGTATCGAAGTGATCCATCAGGTCCGCGGCTGGTCGAATATGCCGATCATTGTGATCAGTGCCAGAAGCGACGATGCCGATAAGATAGAAGCACTTGATGCGGGAGCGGATGATTATCTGACAAAGCCTTTTTCCGTGGAGGAATTACTGGCCCGCCTGCGTGTCACGATACGCCGCCTGTCCTTACTTAACAATGATAAAAATACCGACAGTTCCGTCTATACAAACGGAAAACTGTCGATCGACTATTCAGCGGGAGTGTCATGGCTTGACGGAGATGAACTGAAGCTGACATCCATGGAATATAAACTGCTCTGCCTTCTTGCCAGGAACACCGGCAAAGTACTTACACATACATTTATTACGCAAAACATCTGGGGACGGAGCTGGGATAATGATGTGGCCTCTTTACGTGTATTTATGACGACGCTCCGGAAAAAAATAGAACCCGCTCCGGATTCTCCAAAGTATATCCAGACGCATATAGGGATCGGATACAGGATGCTGAGAGTCGATTAAATAAGGCATTCTAATAAGATTTCATACCCTTTTTTACTCTTCCGCGCCGTTTGGCACGAACTTCAGTTCGTGCCGATTCGGTCCTTAGATCGAATCATTTCCTCTTCCATGCCTCCCAGGGCCCTGACCACTGTAAAGACATCCCTGTGGTTGAGCTTTCTTGGCTCAAACCGGATAAGATTGTATACAAGCTGCATGATAAGTCCTGCGCCAAAAGTACTGATAAGGGTTCCTATTCCTACCGGACCTCCCAGAAGATATCCGATCAGAAGGACCACTGCCCAAAGCAAGACCTCTACGATCCCTATCGGAACTTTCGGCATCCTTTTCCCGAGCCCGACGAGCAGCGCATCTCTCGGGCCGCAGCATTGCTCCGCGCTCATATATATCCACATGCCGATCGCCATGAATACAAATCCGATGATCATTATTATTATTCCAAGCCATACATTGTTATTCTCAGGCAGTCTGTTCAGATAATTAAACGCCTGGACGAAATTTCCGGTAAACAGGGCGTCTATTACGGTTCCGAAGCCGATCCTTTCCTTCAGCGCAATATCTATTATAAGGACTGTGACCGCGGTCAAAGTCATTGCCAGGCCGTAATTAAGCGGAGTATGCAGGGCTATGCCCATTCCCAGGCAGTCCCAGGGCGCAAGCCCGATATTCGCATATATGGTCATATGTACGCCGAAAGCAAATACGATCAGCCCGGCAACGATCTTCAGCCATTCCGCGATAATTCTTCTCCTCATATTACAATACTCCTTACTGCGACGATGTCTTTAGTTTCAACTCCGTACTGCGCCGATTTGCGCAGCAAATCGCATGCTTAAGCATAAACTTTAGTTTATGCCGGTCTTATTCGGCATTTGCTATAGCAAATGTCGACTAAGTTTGGTCCGGTCTACTGGCCGGATCATCTCAGCTTAAAAAATATACCATGGACTGTTATATCAGAATTTATGAAAATTGTCATCATTTTCCCTTTACATTTTCCTGTTTGATCACAAACAGCTGCAATACAGCATATGCAAATCGGCGCAGTATTGATATCTTACGTAATTTGTGCAATACTTTAAATATGCTGTGGTCACGATCCCGGTTAAGAGCAGGTCCGTCCGGACAGGTTACCGTACTCAGGAGTCTTTTATACCGGAGGAAGTAAATCACGGGACCGATCCGCGCTCTGCGCTTTATGATCCCCCGCAAATCAAAATATAAGGAGACGGATAATGTTTAACGAATTCAGATCTGAAAAAGAAAAACACAGATTCTTTGAGCGTTTGTCTCCGGAGGAAAAGCTCGAAGCTTTTCAGGACATCCTGAAGGAAAGCAGATATACGGTATTTCTTGGAGGGGCGGGTGTTTCCACGGAGAGTGGCATACCGGATTTCAGGAGCAAGGATGGCTTATACCATAAAACCGAAAAGCGTTTTCAGCGATATAAACCGGAATATCTTCTAAGCAGCGACTGTCTGTATAATGAGCCGCTGGTTTTCTTTGACTATTACAGGAAAAATCTGGATGCAAGATCCGTTATGCCAAATACCGCTCATAAGATTCTTGCAAAGTGGGAAAAGACAGGCCGGATCAGGGGCGTGATAACTCAGAATATCGACGGGCTTCATCAGAAGGCAGGCAGTGTGAACGTTTCTGAGATCCATGGAACGACACTTAAAAACCATTGTATCTCCTGCCGGGAAAGGTATGACCAGGACTTTATTTTTGACAGCAAAGAAGAAATCCCCAAATGTCCTAAGTGCGGTAAAATGGTCAGGCCGGATGTCACTCTGTACGGGGAATTCCTGCCGGAGGAGGCATATCAGAACGCCATATCAATGATCCGTGAAGCGGACTGCCTGATCATAGGCGGAACCTCCCTTGAAGTAGGCTCTGCCTCGGGGCTTGCCCATACATATCATGGAAAGCATCTGGTCATCATCAATAAAAGCAGGACAAAAATGGAAGGCAAAGCCGATCTTGTCTTCCATGACAGCATCGGGAAAATACTTGAAGCGGCGGATTGGGACGAACAGTGACATCGATCACCTTATCAGGCTTTTCTGTTCCCCGTTCAAAAGCTTATGCAGCGCTCCATACTCTCTGTAAGGTCCTTAAGCCCCTCCCTGTCCCTTTCACTGAACCGTGACGGGATGGGACTGTCTATATCCAGTACCGCAACGACCTCTCCACCGTGATGTATCGGAATGACTATTTCCGACCGGGAAGCGCTGTCACAGGCAATATGGCCGGGAAATAAGTGAACATCGGGGACCACCTGGATACGATCCTCTTCCCAGGCTGTTCCGCACACTCCTCTTCCCTTCTCAATACGGACGCAGGCCACCTTCCCCTGAAACGGTCCAAGCAAAAGAGAGCCTTCCTTCACCAGATAAAACCCCGCCCAGTTTATGTCCGGCATAGAAGAAAACAATAAGGCGGCGGTATTTGCCATTACCGGGATGCATTCCGGAGACTCCTCTGCCAGGCTTTCCATCTGTCTTTTCAGCAAATCGTAATCTGTCATAATTTTCTTTACCTATACTCTTTTTTTCCGTCCGTTTCCATCCATTTTCATAAAAACACAGTTGAAATAATCGAACGCATGTTCTATAATTAACTCATCCCCTTCCGGAGAAGTCTCCGGCACCTACTTTCCGGCAGAGCCTAACTCCTTTTTGAGTTTTGACAGACCCTTTTGACAGGATGCGCATAATGGCTGACAACAATCAATCCGAAACCGTATACCGCTATATCTGCATAGACCTTAAGAGCTACTACGCCTCCGTTGAGTGTGTTTACAGACACCTTGATCCTCTGAAGGCAAACCTTCTTGTCGCCGACGAATCAAGGTCTGACCAGACCATCTGCCTGGCCGTCTCACCTTCCCTGAAAGCCATCGGCGTTCCGTCACGGCCAAGGCTCTTTGAAGCAAAGCAGGCGATTAGGAAGTACGAATCTCTGCATCATACCAGGCTTGACTATATCATAGCCATGCCCCGTATGGCAGAGTATATACGCATATCCTCCCTGATCTATTCGGTATATCTTCGGTATATAGCGCCGGAGGATATCCATGTGTATTCTATAGACGAATGCTTCATAGACTGCTCGGGATACCTGCATCTCTATAAAGAGGAAGCAAAAAAGTACGGAATACCGCCAGCCCGCCTGCTGGCCGTCACTATCATCCGGGATGTCCTTAAGACCACGGGCATCACAGCCACAGTAGGGATAGGGACAAATCTTTACCTTGCTAAGGTCGCCATGGATATTGTTGCTAAGAAATCCTCTCCTGACGAAAACGGCGTCCGCATAGCCGAGCTGAATGAATCTTCCTACAGGTATATCCTCTGGAGCCACAGGCCCCTGACGGACTTCTGGCAGGTCGGTCCCGGAAAGGCGGCGCGTCTTTCATCCTCCTCGCTCTTCACCATGGGAGATATCGCCGAGAGAACACAGTGGGACGAGGAGTACTTCTATAAGACCTTCGGGGTTGACGGCGAGATACTTATAGACCATGCCTGGGGCATAGAGCCTGTCACCATGGCCGATATAAAGAATTATCATTCCGATGCCCACAGCCTTTCAAGCGGCCAGGTGCTCCCGAAGCCATACAGGTACCCGGAAGCCCGTCTTGTCTTTAAGGAAATGATAGACGGCCTGTGTACTGACATGTTCCTTAAAAATCTGACGGCACGTTCCTTTTCCTGGTGGGTCTCCTACGACTACAGGAGCCTTGAGGAAGTTCCCGAATACTCCGGTACCCTCTCCATCGACTTTTACGGGAGAGTTCATCCGAAGCACAGCAACGGAACCGTAAAGCTTTGCACGGAGACGAACTCCTCCATCATTATCACAGACCCCCTCCTCTCCTCCTTTGATCTGAAAACCGATCACAGACTGCTGTTTCGGAGGCTCGGAGTATGCGCCGACAATATCATGTCGGATGAAGACATGTACCAGCTGGATCTTTTTACGGATTATGACGCGCTCGAAAAAGAAAGAAAGATCCAGAGCGCCATGCTCAAGGTCAGGCAGAGATACGGTCCGAATGCCATTTTCAAGGCTTCAAACCTCATGGAAGCCTCTACCATCCTTGAACGAAACCGCCAGATAGGCGGCCACAGGGCTTAAGCCATATAAATCCCGCCTATATGACCTGTATCTGACAGCTCCTCATGACCTCTAATGCCGCTTCATGTTTCTCCGGAGTTACGCCGGCGCAGCAGGACGAATCCACTATCATCGGTATTTCCCGGTTATAGGCCTTGATGATCAGGGCATTGGATACCACGCAGATATCGGTGCACAGACCGACAAGCTCAATACTCTCAACACCCTCCATCTGCGATATGGCTTCTGCCAGAGAAAAGCTTCCGAAAGTATCCTTCCGCCAGTTTTTCGTTATATACGGCCTTAATTCTTCCCGTATCTGCCAGCCGTCGGTTCCCTCTATACAATGCCTGATGGGAAGATTTTTACCCTCCTGTGTGTCCAGATAGTTTTCACCATGGCTGTCCTGGGTAAAGATCACCTCTCCTTCGAAACCCCTTACCTTCTCCAAAACCCTGGGAACGATCTCCAGAGCCTCCTTTGTTCCAAGGCTTCCGTCAATAAAATCATTCTGCATATCAACAACGATCAACAGTTTTGCCATTTTGTCCTCTCTCCTTCCCTTTTACCTGTAAAGAACTCAAATTTCGGCATAAACTGAAGTTTATGCCCAAGCACACGATTTGCTTCGCAAATCGGCGCAATGCGGACCTCACATCAGTCTCTTATATATGTCCAGCATGCTTTCGATCTGATACTGTAAAAGCCACGCCGCATTGTTATATTCAGGCGTTGCCTTGACAGTCTTTATCATTCCCGGATAATATTCCTCGGTCTCGTTTATCATCCTGTAGATCTTCTCCCGGCTCAGGCCCCATGACATGGTGGTCAGATTGTTACATCTGTCAATGCATTTGATCAAAGAGGCTTTGGGGTTTCGTTCTATTGCCTTATAATACTCACTCATGAGCTTATCGCGGTTTTTTTCAGTAGTCTTAGCATGGGTCAGAAGTCTTACCAGTTCTTTTGTCTCATCATTTACCGGAAGATCTTCCAATTTTCGGCCGCAGTCCTCGACCACATCATGAAGCATACAGGCGGCTATGATCTCATCCTCGACGATATCCATGGAAAGGGCATGGCAGGCAAGGTTCAGGGGATGATAAATATATGGTATCGCAGACCTCTTTCGCTTCTGTCCTTCATGAGCCTCCACGGCATAATCTATCGCCCGTAAGGTATTATACAGTTTAAAATTCTTCGCCGTGGTCTTTACATAAGTCTTCATATGCTCCCAGTTATAGAGAGCTTCTTTTGTCTTGAAAACTTTATGCTTTTCCTCCGCTATGGAGGATATCGATACGTCAAAGAGCTCAGCCATCCTTATAAGCTTGTCGATATCGGGCTTATACTCATCCCGCTCCCATGAGGATACCGCCTGAAAGGTAACCTCCAGTGCTTCAGCAACCTGCTCCTGGGTCAGCCTGCGTTCTTCCCTTAATCTTTTTATATTTGATCCTATGCTCATATTCGTCCTCCGGTCAGCTGCATAATATTACATTGCTTTTTTCGCATCTATCATAACCAGATTTTATACCTTTATAGTAGCAAGGACAGGTTTATATTTCAATCTTTTATTCAAGTTCAACTTGAGTAATATATCGTGATCCTCCCTGCACCGCACTGCGCCGATTTGGCACGAACCTTAATCCGTGCCGGTTCATTTCCTCTATAAACGGAAAAGCTCCGCAAAACACCCCCTGTGCATACCTGCGGACACCCCGAAGGCAGGCCCGTATCCTGCATTTACCGGTCTCAGTATAACATAAATTAAAATAGTTGGCTAAGCATTCATGAGTGTGTTAGAATCCTTATAATAAACAAAGGTCCTGATAAAAACTGAAAAGGAGACTCCGAATGAACAGTAATGAAAAGAACAGCCCCGTGATCATCGACGGAGAAGAATATGAAGCCGACATGCGCACCGGGAGGCCATGTTATCAAAAGGATAATGTTGAAATGCTTTCGGATGTAAAGTACCTTCGGCTGTATGATCTTAAATACGCTGAGGGAAAGCACTATTACGATGCTTCCCGAAGGCCTCTTAAGGATCTGGTGGCGCTTAAACCGGACGGGGAATTCCGCGAAATGCTCCCTGATGCTGTAACGATCGCGGTCGTACTCATAATCGCCGGCGGACCGCCAAGGCTGCTACTTAACTACGAATACCGCTATCCTGTCGGGCAGTATCTGTTAAGCCCCGTGGCAGGGCTGATCGATCCTGAGGACCAGGATAAAGAGGACCCTTTGACAGAAGCCGCGATCCGCGAGATCAGGGAAGAGGTCGGACTTACAGTAAAAAAGACAGATACGGTCACCGTCATCAACCCATGCGCTTTTTCCACGCCGGGTATGAGCGATGAGAGCAACGCATTTCTGTGCGCAGAGCTCCATCCCGACGATATACCGGATGTTTGTCAGGATGGGGCCGTCGGATCCGAACTTTTCGCCGGATACGAACTGATAGATGCAAAAGAGGCAAAACGGCTGTTTACAAGCGGACGGGACCGCTACGGCAACTTCTTTTCACTTGCGACCTGGGTTGTTATAGGATACTTCCTGCAAAAATACGGAGAATAATGTCCGGATAATGCTTTCTCATACTTATCCCACCCTTGCAAAACATGTTGGAAACGCTGATTTAATCATTTTTTCCTTAGCATTATTCTATTGCATTATTTCCGGCAAGTCCACCAGTTAAAGCTAATACCGCGCGGAATTTTAGTTTTAGTTTCCATAGCCCAGTTGCGAAAACGCTCTTGATTAAATCGAACATTTGTTCTATAATATAATCCGGTCTGCACTGCAGACCGGATTATTTACGTAACCGCCGGGAAGACAGTCTCAGACAGGCGAAACTGAGTCCTGAAAGAACCCGGCAAAACGAACCTGATGTTTCAGACCCTGGTGAAGATATGGAACGACCTGAAAACCTGACAATGCCAAATGACTTCAAATATAAAAAAACATATGATAAAGGAAAGCCGGTTCATGGCGCAAACGATCCGTTCTGCATAAAGCATCCCAAAATGGATCTGTCCCGCAGGGCTAAGATATTCGCCCCGTTTGATGCCTTAAGGGGCTTCGATGCTGCCGTGATCGCAAAGAACGAAGTATATGAGATCAGACAGGATGCGGACGATGAGGTTATATATGAAACAGGACAAAAACTCTGTTTCCTTCATGAGCTCACAAAAACCGTGCGTATGGCAATGTCAAACCGCATACGGGTATCCGTCACATTCTTTGACCCTTGCGGGGAAGCCTGTGACGGGACTTCTTCTGAAGAGGGAAAATACCGGACTGTCACCGGGATCTGCCTGAAGGTTGACCCGGATATTAAGCGAAGCATACTGGTAGACGAAACCGTGATCAATTTTGACGATATCAAAAGCATCGAGATCCTGGGATCATCTGAACAGCCGGAATTGCTTTAGCAAATGCCGAATAAATCCGGTCTGTTTTCAGACCGGATCATTTCCACTGCCCGATCACCTTAAACAGCTCTTCTCTGGCATCCGTTATATCCTCACAGTATATGCTTGTGCCCGGGATCACTGTCGCTCCCGGACAAAGCTCTTCGATCTCTGACACGGTATTTCCGTATCCGCTGCTCCCCTGCGTCGTGATCAGATAAAGCTTCTTGCCGCTGAAATCATTCTGTTCCAGAAATGAGGCCACCGGCATGGGGATCGAGCCCCACCATAAAGGATAGATCAATATCACGGAATCATACCCTGACACATCGATCTTCTCCACAGCAGGCCTGGCTTTGCTCCTTAGCTCATCTCCCGCCACGGAGACAGTTGCATTATAAGATGACGGATACCGTTTTCCGGTCAGCGTGATCGCAGCTGAATCACAGTCAAGGATATCACACACCATATCAGCCAAAAGCCTGTTGCTGCCCATCATTTCTCCGTCAGCTACAAGGAGCGACGCCCCGGAGACTGCGTCCACGTCAGGATCAAAATCCGTATTTCCCACCCTTGTAAAATAAACCACCAAAGGCTTCTCCCCGTTCCATTTAACCTTATCGCCTTTTACCTTGTCGTCATATGAAATCTCTACCCTTCTAAAATGTCGGTTCATATACGGAACAAGAAAAATCCCGAATACGGTTGAAAGAATACAGGCAAGAATGACCAGAGCAACGGCAAGCCTTTTATTTTTCGCATGCCAGATACCGTGCATGCCCCCGTGGAGCACGCTCAGTGTCAGTGTCGCCGTTGCCAGCAAGCGATGAAGTGTCGGTATCCCGAGAATGTGAATCGACGGAAAAATGAATCGCGACACACCCATGCTGCTGAGCATCAGCAGAATGATCGTCAGGATAAGCAGGCAGGTGACTATGTCAAAGAATCTTCGCGAACCGGACTTTCCGCTTTTTAATATCGTGCCGAACCACCATCTCTTAAGCACCATATGAATGCCCATGCATATAAAGAACAAAATACCGAGGATCTCATGAGCATTGTTTCCGGTAAAGATATACAGCATCTGTATAACGAGCAGAGTGTACATCATAATATCTATGATCTGTCCGATTCTTTTTTTATTCATGGCAGCTACCACTCCTGCATACTTAAAACGCTATTGATTAAATCGAACTATTGTTCTATAATTCAAATTGAACATGGCACCGATTTACGAAGTAAATCGTGCGCTTTGGCACAAACTTCAGTTTGTGCCGGGATACGAAGGTAACGACTATGATGGCACTGACCCACCGGACAGGGAGCATCGCCCTGGCGGCGACCATGATCGCCTTTATCCCCCGACTACAGGGGATTCCCAAACCGATAACTGATTTTATATGGCTCCCTCAGGATGCATCATTGCCTCTTGCGGTCTGTTTTACAGTATCCTGCTGTTACGGAGGACTGCTTCCGGATGCGGACATACCGCACAGCACCGCCGGAAAGCATCTCCGTTTCCTGCTCTGGCCGCTATATCTCTTCAAAAAGATGCTTCTTATCTTAGGATTCTTTATCAGACCTTTGAAAAAAATCGGAACCGCTCTCGGGCACCGGGGATTATTCCACTCCCCTTTGTTTCATACCATGATCTTCGCCATACTAAGCGCTCTTTTTCGGGGATGGAGCGAATGGATAAACTGCATTCTTTCCGGATTATACTTTGGTGTCCTGAGCCATCTGCTCCTTGATCTCTTTTCCGGCGGGATCCCTCTTTTTGCACCTTTCAGCATGAAACGGCAGCGTCCCGCCATCACCTTTAAAACGGGAAGCTTTCTGGAGGTCATATTCAATCTCGTTTTTGTCCTCGTCTCGATCTATATGCTGTATCTGACCGTTATGAGGCGGATATCAATACCTCCTGCAACAGGGCTGTCACCCGTATCCCTTTTTTACTGATCCAAATATTATTCATCCCATCCGGCTGCGGATAAATGTCTGTTCAGGGCAGCACGGTCAGTCTGTTCTTATCCAGTCTGTATAATAGGTATTTCCGTATACATCTTCAAGTGTATAATTAAAAAGGAATTCAGCATCCGACATTAAACTATAACTCACCTCCAGTCCGTCTTTCGGTACCGTGAGCGTATCACCCATCTGACCGAAACCCTCGTACTCACCGTCATAGTTGTAAAGAGATGCTACAAAATCAAGCTCATCACCTTCTCTTAACTGCTGAAGATTACGTACACTGTCTCCGCCTTCAAATTCCATATCTTCATATATCCAGTAGCCGCAGACTCTTGCTGTTCCCGTGGTGTCCTCGACTTTATCTTCATCGGTGAACGGATCCGACACTATTTCTACTCTTATCCATATGTAATCTGCAGTTGTTTCCCCGGTCCCGGTATTTCCCGAGCCGGCAGTCTGATCCTTCCCTTTATCACCGTTTATACCCTTATCAGACTTATCCGGTTTGACGGTTCTTGTAAGGACTGCAGGAACATATCCGTATTCATAAACAAATTCCTTACCGTCAGCAGTCTTCTCTATGCCCATATCCTGCATATAAAAGGGAACAAAGGCATTGTTTATGGTGATCCATATATTTTCAAAAACTATCTCAACGTATTCGTCAATATTACTACCCCACCAGTGTTCCACTCCCATTTCCACATAATCAGTGCCGGTATCAAGCCAGACCGTCATACCGCCGTATGTCATTTTGTCTAATTCTTCCGGGGGGATATCTATGACAGTCTTTCCACCGGTTTTCTTATAGGGTAAACGTACCGGAAGTTTAGCCAGAGCCTCTTTTTCATATTCTCTTTCCATATCGGTTCTGTACCACTTTTCCGATACATAACCGCTGCCATTTTTCGTTGCTTCATCAGACTGTGCCCTTACCGTACAGAAACCCGAGAAATAATCCCTGTAAACCTTATCAAACTTAAGTGTTTCGAGAAGCTGGTCCATTCTTGAATACTGTTCAAGATGCTGATACGGATAGTACATGGCCAGACCGTTGGCATTCTTTATGTTTGTTTTAAAATATACCAAGGCATCCGATATGTATTTCTTAAGTGAATCTCCGCCTTTTACTCCTGCCCTGTCAACATAATCGATGATATCGATCTGCTCATATCCCCCGTTTCCGAAGTCTCTTGCCTCGCTCCTCGCCTTGGAGAGTTCAGCGTACTTATCTGTCTCAAGTTCTTTCTCAGACTGCCCTGCAAATTCCATAAGCTCCTTATATACCGCTTCGATCTTACTCAGGTCTATAAGGGAAAGAGTATAGATATCCCCGTTTTTCTCATTCGATCCTGCAAAGTCATCGACTATCTGTTTTCCGAAGGTTTCAACGGAAGCTTTCGGATCCTTTAAAAGCGTCCCCGCCCAGTTTGTATAATACCATCCGTTGCCGGGCTCCATCTCCTCGGAGGCTATCATGTAATCGGCAAAAGGCCTTAACATATACGCGATCTCCACGGTTCCCATGAGACAGGCATCAAATCCGATGAATGAAAAATGACAGTCTGCCGTTTCAAAAGCTTTTTTCAGCTGCTGAAGGCGCATCATGGAACCCGAATGGATCTCATCAGCTCCAAATCCAAGCACCGATCCGCCGCCATGATCCCAGAGTATCAGTCCGTACCGGTCTGCCGGATATGCTGCCATTCCCCAGGAAATAAAATCTGAAAGGGTCCGGGGATTTGCCATATTTTCTATGTCGGATTGCTGTTTAAGCTTTAACTCCTCCCCGTCTATCTCATACCTCATACTCTTATCGGCGGGTATATTGAAATCGGGATACCACTCGTTACATCCGCCTGTCTGCACTATGAATTTAACCGGCTGATCGGATTTCCCGGCCTTTTTATAGGCTTCACATATCTCATGAAGATCGGCGGTACCGAGCCCGTTCTGTGATTCCAGATTGGAGCCGCACATATAGATCATGATCACCGTGTCAAGATGATCTTTATATACTTCCACATCCTTAAGGGATTCCGCGGTTTTTTTTGAAGTGTCATTCTCTGCCGCTGCGCCCTTTTTCCCTGAAAGGCCTCTGTTAACATCGGAAGAATCCGTCTCTCCTGCTGCCGCCCATAAGGGCCCGGTAAAGAGGGATCCCGCAGACAAAAAGAGCAATAGTCCCGCAATAATACCGTTTCTTAATCTTTTATTCCTCATGATCTCTTCTCCCTCTCCGGGTTATCTTTATACCCTTTTTATATCCGGACCTCTGCAGCCTGAACCTCTGATCAGACTGTCAATGACGCACACGACCGCAACAGGAACGGCACCTTCGGTACCCCGCAGCCGGTGCAGGGAAAACGAATCAAATTCATTCACTATAATAAGCTCTGCAAACACATTTTATATTTTATATATTCCAAAAAATACATCCTAAAAGTATAATTCCATATTCAAAAAACATCTTTACGCAGTAAATCGTGTGCTTTGCTGAATACTGTATTCCCATCAGTCTGAACATTTGAACCGGATCTGAACTTTATTATAACATAAAAAACTCCACACCGTCTTCGGTAATAATATAAACGCTTAAAACAAGCCCTCTGATATATATAAAACTCCTGCGAGGGATCACCACCCCATATCCTCAAGCCATCCGACAGTCGTCTTTTCCCTGTCTTTTGCATGTTCTTTCCGATACTTTCCCAGTTTCAGTTCACCTCTTAATTCACCGTCCAGAATATACAGGATCCTCTCACACATACTGGCAACCCTGCTGTCATGGGTAACCATCAGGATCGACGTTCCATCCCTGTTGATCTTTATGAATGCGTCGGTCACCTCCGCGGCGGCTGTCCGGTTAAGCGCTCCGGTAGGCTCATCCGCGAAAAGGATCTTAGGATCCATCATCATGCTCCGGCATATACAGGCTCTCTGCAGCTGTCCACCTGATACTTCGTTCACTCTCCGGCCTGCAAGATCACCGATATGAAACTGTTCCATAAGCAATCCGGCACGTTCATAATGCTCCTTCCGATGCTTCCTGTCGGCATGAACGGCAGGAAGGACAATGTTGTCTGCAAGATTCAGGTTTTTAAGCATATTCATCTGCTGAAAAACAAATCCCATAACGGACAGTCTGAGCTCCGCTCTTTCATCCTCATTAAGCCCCGTGATCCTTCTGCCGCAAAGCACCGATTCCCCTGAATCCGCCTGATCCATCCCGGATACATTGTAAAGAAGCGTTGACTTCCCGGAGCCCGAAGGCCCCATAACTGCGATCATCTCACCCTCCTGCATCTCAAAGCTTATGTTCTTAAGTATTTCCCCCTTGCTCAGATTTGTTACCTTCAATAATTCCGCCATAGCTGTTCCTTTCTGTTATATAAATGATTTATCAGACCAAAATGCCCTCTTTGTCATAAAAAAGAGCCATTCAGCATTGTAAATTTATACCATAGCACACGATCTGCTTCGCGCACCGGTGCAGTCACGAATTGATCTCTCCTCTATTGAAAGGGGTTTTTGCCCCTGAAATATCTGACATACCCTCTTCAGAGTCGGGGGCTCCCATGCACAGACACTCAAAAGCCCTGATCCCCTCCACCTCCTTAAGGCTCAGAAACATAGCTGCAAGAACCGTCGCCAAAGTCATGGCAGGTACGGCAGCAAATATGAATACAGGGCTTATAATGAAATGAAATCCGTACGCTCCCATGGCGCCAAGGAGCATGCCGGCTAATCTTTCCCCGGGGATAATGCCCGCAAAAATTCCGGATATGAGACCCGCAAGCACAGACATGATCATCTTTTTCAGATATTCCTTTTTAAGGTCTGAAGACGTAAATCCCAAAGCCTTCTTAAGCGAACTGTCTCCCCTTTCCTTCCAGACCGCAAGACGGGTTAAAAGCATTATCACCACAAAAAGTATCAGACAGGAAAGGATCAGGGAAACCGCAGAAGCGTTTTTGATCCTGCGGATAGTCTGTCCGTATGTACCCGCCAGATAATCCGAGATCAGCGTGACCCTGACCGGTTCATTGCTGTGCCTCTCTTCTCTTTCCTGCGTGCTTTCAGCGCCGGATCCGGAAACATTCCGCGGATCATTTACCGAATAACGCTCTTTATATTCCCGCACCCACTCCTCCGGGGAGCAGCCTTCTTTAAGAGACAGATAAATAACGCTCCACATAACGGGCGTACTGTTGTAAGGATCATTGAAACATGCCTTTGCGGTTTTTCCGCCGTTAGTGATATCCGAATAGATGCCGCAGATCCTGCATTCACAGATCCCGGCCCCGCCGTTTTCGTCTTCCCTGCGCACACGGAGTATGTCTCCCGTCTTCAGATCCATTTCTTTAGCGTTAAGGATCGACAGCGCAATCTCATCCGCCTTTTTGGGATAACTGCCCTCAGTATACTTCACCGGATATTTACCGTGGTCGCCGTCTTCTATCATAAGGTCATAAACCGGTCCGTCAGGCAGAAATACCTTGTATGATCCGGTCTTCATGAGGGCATGGTCCCGCACCCTGTCATCCTGTTCAAGCGCTTGTGCTACTTCATTTATCGATCCTTCCATATCCGCTGTCTGCCTGATATCGATCCTTAACTGGCTGTCACCGATCCCCATATAAGAGGCGAATTCAGGCGCCTGTATCGTGCTTTTCATATTCCATGGCACTAAAATGATGAATACGGCAGCGGCTGTGATGATCCCCATCGGAATAAGAAGGTTCCTCTGTTTCCCGAAGCTTCCCTGCCCGTAAAGGGCTTCTATAGCCGAAAGCTTTTCCGTTCTGTGAAGTGTCCTTAATACGGAGGATAAAATGATCCCTTCCGCCGCCAGGGCGCTGAAAACAGTAATGATATATATCATCACCATATTTCCGGGATCGCCATATAATTCCCTCATCTGCGCGCTGAGGAGGCCTGCGGGGATCATTGCCATCATAACGCCTGCGACACACCCGATAATGGACAGCAGCAGATATTTTGAAAAATACATGCTGCGGATCCCTTTCTTAGAGACCCCGACCGCCTTCAGTATCCCGATCTCGCCCTTATCCTTTTCAAGCTGTGTAAGGATCAGGGTACGGATACAGAGAATGGAGATGAACAGGACAACCACACTGACAAGCAGGATCACAAGAATCATCATTCCATCTGAAAGCGCGTTCATCATGCTTATGAGCGGCCGGGTGATCGTCGGACCGTTTCCCGGAAGCAAAGCCTCCCTGTATGCGGTCGAGAAGGCATTTAAATCGCTCCCCTGCCGGAGTTTGAATTCGATCAGATATTCCTCACTCCCAAGCACTTTAAGTCTCTCATAATCCTCCTCATTTACAAGGAACCTTTTTGAAGAGGCCATCATCGAATTCATCTGGGAGTCACGCAGAAATCCCGCTACGTTAAGCTGTTTCGCGCCGATACACATGACATCGCCTGTCTCAAGTCCGTATTCCTCCCTGTAGCAGACCGGAACATAGACCTCTCCCTTCTTTGGATGTATCACCCTGTTATCCGGATCGATCAGAAAATCAAAATCCCTGCTCTGGCAGCAAAGTCCGTTATCCTGCGTGTTCCCGGAAAGTGAAGCATCGCCGATCATGATCTCACTGTTCTGAAGGTTTAAGAATCTGACGATCTGCATCTTTTCCACATCGTCCCTTCTCTCCGAAAAATCAGTGATGTCTTTTTCGGAAAGGGCGCCTGTATGCATCTGTAAAAAATCAGGCGTTCCGGCCGTTCTCATGAGCCGGTCTATGGAACCGTAAAGACCGGCAAACAAAAAGACAGAAAGACAGAGCAGCATGGCAGAGGCTGCCATAAAAAAGGTTGTTGCAAGAGCAACCGGCTTATCAGCCCTGATACTGTTTATTATCAACCGACTGTTCATTCTTTTCGTTCTCCTCCAGTTCTTTTACCTCTTTAAATTGATACAGGGCGACCGCGGTCAGGGTAAGTAACATACCTGAGACCATGATCACTGCCGCCGCCCCGCGACCCACGCCCACATGCCACAGTTTAGCGGTCTTATCGGCAAGAAACCCCGCTCCGCCGTAGGCAGCCACATAACCGATCTGTGAGATAAAGCTTATCAGGCCCCAGGCTCTCCCCTGTTTTTCGGCCTCAATGTTCGTCCTGGCCAGATAATCCAGACAGTTGTTGGCAAAGGGCAGCATGAAGAAAAACATAAAGCCGAAGAAACAGATCAGAAAAATATCCTCCTTAATACCAAAGCCTGCCATTGATAAACCTGCCAGAGCCAGGGAGATGCTGAGTGTTTTCGTAAAATGTCTCTTTAAACCGCGTATCCCTATGAAAACGCTTGAGAAAAGCATTCCGCTTGCGCAGACCGTCTCTGCAATGCCAAGGACCCTGCTGTCCTTAAAATCGAGGATCATAGGCTCCGCCAGTATCTGCATCGCGCCCATAAAACAGGTCATCACGGAGGACACGATAATAAGGATAAAGACCCCCCGCTTTTGCGTGACCGCTCTCCACCCTTCCCTGAAGCTTTCCGAAAAAGTGCCGTTTTTCTCAACCGGCTTTACCGTTATTCCTTTCCGGACGATCGCTGTGCAGATAACCGTCAGGAAAAAGGTACTGATATCTATTATCAGCAAAAGCTTCACATCACTCACGGCAAGAAGCAGTCCAGCGATCAGCGGTGAAATAAGATATCTTGCGCTCCCTGCTATGCTCATCATACCGCTGGCCTTTGAATACTCCTCCTTAGTCAGAAGATCCGTCACAGTCGCCCTGTAAGCCGGTTCCAGAAGCGATGAGAATACCGAACTTATGAATACTCCTGTACAGATCTGATAGAGTTCTGCCTTTCCGTCAAACATACAGACAAGGATATACACAAGGCCCAGGGCAGACAGTCCGTCGCCCGTCATCATCAGAAGGCGTCTGTCATAACGGTCGGCCAGCACGCCTGCAGGGGCGCTTAACAAAAGTGTCGGAAGAAAAGCAAGCAGTGCCACAAGCGCCATGCTTCCGGCGCTTTTCGTCTCCTGAAACACATACACGCTCAGGCCGAAGCTTGTAAGCCCTCCGCCGATAGCTGAAATGATCTCTCCGCTCCATAAAAGCAGGAATTTGTTGTAATTCGATCCTTTATTCATAATGACTCCTTCCACCGACAATCTGTCGGTCATTGGGTTTAATATAAGGGACCCGCGTTTGGCATGTCACATCGCCCCTGACCGATCAAGGCGCGATCATGCACACAAGTCCCGCTCTGCGCCGATTTACGAAGTAAATCGTGCGCTTTGGCACGAACTTTAGTTCGTGCCGATTTTAAAAGAAGCTCATAATGGCCTCATTAAGGCTCCCCTCCTTTGCTCCGAGCACCCTTTCCGTGTGGTAGATAAATGCCCTTCCCTTTAACTCCTTTTCCTGCGGCGTAAGGCCCGCAAGCTCGTCAAATGCTATGTTAGAATAGACCATGATCATCTCTGACGCCTGAGCCGGATATTTTGTATCAAAGATCCCTTCCTTGTTCCCCTCTTCAATAAGCTTTGCGAACAGTGGGACAACGCCTTCCAGAAGACGGTTAAGCATTTTCTGATGCAGAAGAGCATTCTGCGGCTTATGAAGCTGCTTAAGCATCTCAGGTCCGGATCCGCTGTCTAGGTTCAGTGCGCGGATCGCTCCAGACAGGCGTTCAAGGACCGGCGTGCTGCTGTCATCGATTATCCTCTTTGCCCTTATGACCGCGTCACTTGTCATCCTCTCAACGATCGCGTCAAGTATATCCTCCTTTGAGCTGAAATGATGGTACAATGTGCCGCGGGCGATCCCGATCCGGTGAATGATATCGTTTGTGCTGGCCTGGTCAAAGCCCTTCTGAGCAAACAGCTCCTCGGCCACATCCAGTATTTCGTTCTTCCTCTCTTCAGCCGTCTTTACCACTCTCATTCGTTTCATTTCCCTTATAACGATCGCTACCGACAGGTTGTCGGTAAAGTATTTATATCATATCCGGCGGCGGTTGTAAACTGTTTTTTTCAAAATTGCCTTACACTTTTCTGAAACACCTGAAGCTTCTTATACTTTTTCACATAAGAGCAGCGTATAGCCTTCCCCAAACAGCTACAGTTCCTTGATATACATAACATCGCAGCCATAGTGCCCGGTGTTTCCCAACGGCTCATATATCCTCTGAAACCCGTATTTTTCATAAAATTTCTGCGCCGCTTTCATATTTCCGAAGGTTTCAAGATAGCATCTCTCATACCGGGTTTTCGCAAATTCTAACGCCGTTCTTATAAGCTCATGAGCAACGCCTGTTCCCCTGGCTTCTTTTATACAATACATTTTCTGAAGCTCGCAAACCCCGGGTATACCCTCTAAAGGTCCTATACCGGATCCCCCGAGGATCTTTCCGTCTTCATCCTCCATGACCCAGTATTTTCGGTCATTTCCTCTATATATTTCTGAAAAACGCCCCAGATCCGGATCCTCCCAGGCAGTGCCCTCCCTGTCTCCTCCATATTCAATAAGGCACGAACGGATGATCTGTTCAACTGCCCTGTCATCCTTTTTCTGAATCTCCCGCAATACATGTCCGGAAACCATTTATGCTTCCCTCCTGTCATTACATTTATAAAATATCCAACAAAAATTGTGCCATAAGGAAGTATCTAAGTCAATTGCAATTGCGCTCCGGCACAAACTTCGGTTCATGCCGAGCAAATTCGACATTTGCTTTAGCAAATTCCAAATAAGTCCGGGCTGTCCTTCTTACCGGAACATCATTTTTTAAGAAGAAAAATGTATGCGCCCGAATAAAAAACAGGATAGACACTTTCTTCCTGTAACGTTATAATGACATTCAAAAGAACGATCTTTGATTCCGGCGGCGTTCTTATTTCTTCGTTTACGACATGTTACAATGCCTTAAACCGGAACTTATCTGTTCCGGCGGCGCTCCTGTCTCTTCGCGAACGAAAGGTTACGACGCCTTAAACCGGAGCCGATCATTTCAAAGGAAGGATATATAAAATGGAAGAAAAAAGAAACGACAAAAACAACGAAACATCGGAAGTCCAAAAAACAATAGCCTCTATTGAAACAGCTGTAGAAGAAGCGGTATCAAAGACTTCAGCAGGAGTGAAGGCAGCTGCCGATAAGGTTTCGGAAAAAGGAGCCAAGGCAAAGGCTCAGGTAAAGAAAAAAGCCTCCTCCGCAAAGGAAACAGTTACCACAAAAGCATCCAAAGCTAAAGAAACAGTTACTACAAAGGCATCCAAAGCTAAGGAAACGGTAAAAAAGAATGTTTCTTCCGGCAAGGAAAAAGCAAAAGCGACCGTAGCAAAGATCTCAGCTTCCCAGGAAACATATTTTGAGATCGCGGGAGAACAGATCCTCATGGAGGACATCAATGAAAGGATCCGCGAAGCCTGGCTTGCTGAAGGGCATCATGCCGGCAGATTAAAGAGCATAAAGACCTACCTCAACATAGAGGAGCGCAGAGCCTATTATGTCATAAACGGCAAAGCTGAAAACAAGTTCGTGGAATTCTGATCAGATAAAAAGCGCGGCTTCAGACCGGTCTGAAGCCGCGTACCTATAAATATCAACACAGAAAGCCCGAAATCCTCCCTGTCTATCGCCTGTAATCCGCCGAAACATCCATAAACGGGCGCTTTCCCTTTATATAGTCATCATAAGCCTGTTCCGGATCTTTCCCGCGAAAGACGATACACAGACCGCACATATCGCAATCAGCCAGACACGGGAATCTCTCCTTAACATAGGCTCTTCTCTCTTCTGCTGTTGAGTTGGTTATTTGCGGTGCATCATGCATACTGACACCTCTCAAAGTATATTTCTGCCCTGACGGTATTCTTCCATGTATGCGGCATTGATCTCCCTGATCTCCCGTTTCCCGTCGATATAATCCTGATAAATGTCCCAGGGGGAACCTCCGCCGAGCCAGCACGATGAACAGTTCTCGCATCCCCCTCCGCAGTCCATGGAATCGCGAATGATCTTCTCACGTTCTTCTTTTGTTGTATCTTTAATAAGTATTGATCTCATAAGCGCCTGATATCCTCCGTTAATGCCGGTTATTCCCGCCAAATTGCTAACTCCTCCTATTTTGAAACAATATCCTTCTTATCCGACTCACCCTTAAACCGAAAAGTCTCTGCTATCCTGTCCGCGTCCTCCTTCTTTATATGCGTAAACTCTTCCTTCATATCATCCCATATCGGGCCGCAGAAAACCGTTTCCCTCCCGGTGCTCAGGTACCAGCACTCGTCAGGATCCTCTACCTTTGAATAATCCGAACAATCCATTGTAATGATCATGACCGGCGAAAGGATATGATCATTGTACCCATCAAGATAACTATATGCATCCTGATAATATCCCGTCCCATAGCTGTGATTGTTTATCAGGCCATGATCCAGCAGATGTATTCCGGCATCAAAGCTAAAATGTGCACAGACGGCAACCGGAATGATCCTTGTTCCCTCCCTTGTATAAAGTGCATACATATAGTACGGATCAGTTGCGTTCTTCCCGTTATCAAAGATCAGTAATTCATTAAGGCCGTCGTCATTTAAATCCATACATGAGTACTTAAGGCTCTCCGCCCCTGCCTGCGTGACCAGGGGGCTGATCCCTTTCTGAAGACACTCCATGATGCTCCATTTTTTCTGATCCGCTTCCTGATAATTCTTTAACACCTCTGCATACGCATCCTCATCCGAAACTCCGTCCGCGGGATCCTTCTTATCTTCGCCTTTCACATCCTGCGGAAGCCATATCCCCTGTTCTCCGTATGCCTGCTTCATCTTAACGGTAATCTCGTTCTTTTCCTTTACGAATCTGATCTTTACATAAGTCTCCTGCGTTTTCTTATCGACCTCGCTGCTTACGGCTACCAGCTTGGGATCGGTTGACAGATTCAACAGAGAGACCGCGGCACTGTCGGGAGAATAAAGCGATTTATAGTAGGGGAAATCATCGGTCTTATCACCTGCATGTGCATACGCGGCATCGGATAAAGCCATGAGCAGATCCCCGTTGCCATAATAATCGATCCCGGTATTCCTGATCCTGCCATCGGGATAAGCCCTGAGGAATGAATCAAGATCAGATATTTCCTCAAACATCTCCAGCTCTTCCTTCTCAACGGAGAAAAGCACCTCATCCATCTCTGTAAACTCTATATTATATTCGATTTCTTCTCTCCATACCGAAACATGCGGATCCGATATAAACGCATAATACAGTATGGTCGCTTTTCCGTCTCCGAATTCAAGGATCCTGCTGTCCTTCGGCCAGGGCGATGACCATCCGAAAACTCCCGCCTGGGAATTCCATCCAAAATCATCGCTTCTGATCGATACGGAAGCTTTCTCTGAGATCATTTCCTCAAGCTTCTCAGCATCCCTCTCGGCAAAGGCTGACCTCCACCTGTTCAGAAATTCTGAGGCTTCCGGATGATCATACACGATATGGAACTGTTCATTCGTATTCTTCTTCCCCTCGTAAGCATCAGCCCGGAAAGTAAATCCGACCGCAAGAATGCACGTCAATACGGATAAGATAATAAAACCGGCTGCACTTCTTAAATTCTTCATAATATCAATCCCTCCTCTCTGCACCGATTTACGAAGTAAATCGCGTGCTTTGGCACGAACTTCAGTTCGTGCCGATTTGGGCTGCAACGAAGACCAAATCATTTCCTCTGCCCCCTGCAAAACTCCAGAAACTGCTCTTCCGAAAGCGGTTTCGAAAAATAATAACCCTGTATATAATCACAATCAAGCTCGGAAAGCCTGTAGAAATCTTCCGCAGTCTCCACTCCTTCAGCCACCAGCATTTTGTCAACATCCTTCATCATCCTTATGGCGTTCCTGATTATCCGCCCTCCGTATTCCGTCCCCATATCATCAACAAGGCTCTTATCGATCTTTATGATCTTAAGGGGGAGCCTTGAAACCCTTCTTATATTGGAATAACCCGTTCCGTAATCATCAAGCGAAAAACTGTAGCCCATCTCAACAAGCTCCTGTATATTTCGTTCCGCCAGGTTCCCGATATCGTCATAGCTAGTCTCGGTTATCTCAAAATTAACCTGTGAAGGATCTATTCTGTACTCCTCCTGAAGCTTTCTTATCTTTGCGGGAAGATTTTGCTGGAGGCACTGGGCTACGGACAGATTGATATCTATATATTCAAGCCCAAGGCTCTTTATATCGTTATGGGATATGAACCGGAATACCGTATCAAGCACAAAATCACCGATAGGAAGGATAAGCCCCATGCTTTCCGCGGCCGGAATAAAGAGCCCCGGCGATATCGCTCCATAGGTATCATCCTTGAGCCTGATAAGCGCCTCCGCAGACGTAAAGCTTTCATCCCTGACCGAATAGATGGGCTGGTAATACATTTCAAAGCCCCTCTCCGTGATCGCCCTGTTAAGGATCGAGTCCATCCTTGCGCCTATCTCATACCGCCTCGTGCCCACCAGCTCCGAAGCCCTTACAAAGGTCTGTTCCAATGGAATGAGTCCGTAAAATTCATGTCCCAGCCGTATTATATCGGCTTCGTTGTCAAGATCTCCGGGATAGGAGATCGAGCAGACCCTGGGATCCATCCTGACTCCGTAATTTTCATATTCCCTGGTATGTTCTCTCACCAGCCTGTTGACACGGTCAAGATCGGGAAAAATATCATACTCCTCACCCGCAAAGACACAGTAAAGCGTGCCGGGGCCTTCATAATAAAGCTCAAAGAAGCGGTCATAGGTATGAAAAAACTGTATAAGCCCTTCAGCTATTTTTCTGACATAGCCCTGATACTGCTCCTCACCAAGGTAGGTCCTTATTTTCCCCGCGTTAAGATATCTCACGACTATGATATGGACGGGATTCCTTACCGTCACTATCTTATGGAGCTCCGCCCTGTACGCCTTCCAGCCCGGCAGTCCCACGTTTGAATCGGTTATCTCCTCGGGCCGCAGTACCAGAAGCGTGATCATGAGGCACGCTATAGCCGAGGAATACATCTCCACCAGATAGCCCGGATGCAGAAACTGCCAGAATACGGCAATAAACGTAAGGATATACATGGAGATAAGAGCAGTCAGTTTTTTTATTTCCATAAACCGCCTGCAGAATATAAGATAGCCCGTTCCGAAAACAGCATAGAAAAGAGCGACTATGTAAAGGACCGCGATAAGCGGCTCTCTGCTGTATCCCGTTTCGGTGCTTACGCTATAGACCTTGTGATGTATCGGGTTTGTTAAAAGGGTGACGGCCATAACAGCCATCGGAAAAAAGAATATTATCAGGTTTCTTCTGTCCCTGAAACGGTACTGTGTCCTGGTATATGTGATCAGGAAGAGGACATAGATGATCCCGCTCAGATTTCTGAAAAGCAGATAGCAGAACTGGCTGATACTGAAGAAGATACGCTCCCGTTCCGTCATCGGAAGCAATCCTCCATAGCTCTCCGCAAGAATGTCACAGACCGTGGTGAAGGTAAGAAACGCAGTAAGAAAAATAAAGAGAACGTTGCTTACCCCCTTTGTGGTTTTTCTTACAAAGATCGTGTATATGATAATGAGATATATCGGCAGAGCACAGTAATCAAAGTATAATATCGATCCCATAAATAAACGTATTCCCAGGGAAAATATAGGTAATGATCCGATCTGACGATCGAACTTATCCGGCATTTGAAGAGCAAATGTCGAACCGGATCAGCGTGAACCGGGGATCGTGTCTGAATACACGATCTGCTTTGCAAATCAATGAAGTGCATACTCATTAACGAAACGGCAAGCCATTTCGTTAATGAATATAATTTTATCAGATTTCATGAAAAAATCAATTCACAGAGTTCATATCCATATGTTCACTGCGCCATACCTGAGAAAGCACTGATTAAATGATGTCAGGGCTCCCTAAATACTGTTTCAGTTCATCAAGCCTGTTCTGTGTATCGTTAAATCCCAGATGGTACAGCTGCCCAAGCTTTTCCATATCCGTCTCCAGACGTCTTACATTAAGCTCTTTTGAGGGTGATATGACAACGATACGCCCCTTTGCCCCCATTTCTTCGATCTTCTCTCTCGTTTCGTTGTAATCCCGGGCGGAAGCCCTCATTGACTCAACAAGCTTTGGATATCTTCCGTATATGATCCGTGCGGGATCGTGAGATCCCTTCTCCTTTCTCCGGTGACCGTCAGGCCTTGTACAAACGACCACGATCTTCTCATAGCCCCTGTTCAGCGCAAAATCAAGAGGGATCTTATGGGAACAGCCCCCGTCAAGACACGGCTTTCCGTCCACCATGACCATCCTGGAAACAAACGGCATACTCGCGGAAGCCCGGATCGCGTCAAGGATCATCCCGCTGCTTTTTTCATAATATTCCATCTCTCCGGTGATACAGTTTGTAACAGCCGCATAAAGCTGATGCTCCGGGTTGTTGAATTCCTCAAAATTAAAGCCAAGGATCTTTCGAAGATCGTTAAACAGATAATCGTACCCCATGATACCATGGTCTGATAATAAAGGGCGGATCCCCACATACCTCCCGTCATGCCGATGGATAAGGTTCATCCGGCATGCCACGCCTATACTTCCGGCCGCATAGCACATTCCGTTCAGGGCACCTGCGGAAACACCGACCACTGTCCTCAGCTTTATCCCGGCGAGTAAGAGCCTGTCGATCACGCCATTGGTATATACGCCCCGAAAAGCTCCCCCCTCAAGCACCAGGCATCCATCCGTCAGCTTCTTCTCAGCATTTCCCCGGGGCAGGAGATACGCTCCGCTATATACTTTATCTGTCTTCATAAGGAATTTTTGACCATCCGTTTATGTGTGTAATGTGTTTTTAACGCCTGTGCAATTGCCCTGTCTGACAGGCGTCAGTCTGTACTGCTTCTTCATAAGCAGCAATATAGCTTCCGTCATTATTGAGCCTTAGCAGAAGGTCCGGACTTCCGGCATGCCCAAGACATAACCCGGCATTATACATATCGCTGAAATCCACGAATTTTTCAGAACTCTCCTTATCATGTCCGCTTGCTATGCGCCTTGAAACCAGTCTTTCCCTCAGCTGATATTCTTCTGCCCTTATCATTATGGAATAGTCCGCATACGATGAAAGCCTCTCCCACCCGTCAATGTTAAGCAGCAGATAGTTTCCCTCCAGGATAACTATCTTTTCATTTACGGTTACGGCATCCTCCAAAGGGTTGTGAAGCAGCCGGTCATATACCGGCCATCCGCATACCTCGCCGGATGAAACTCTCATGATCGCATTCTCAAGCTTTTCAAGATCAAATGTTTCGGGAGCTCCTTTTACATCGATCATCGGTATTTCCTTCCCCTCTCTGACGATCGAATGAGAAAGAAGGTATTCCTGCCTCCTGTGAAAGCCATCCATTCCTATAGCCTGCACACCGGCAATATCTTCATTCTCCGAGGCAAGCATCTCAAGAAAGCTTGCGAGCGTGCTCTTGCCTGCTCCCGGAGGGGCGGCAAGAAATACAAGGAGCCTTTTACCCTTTTTCGCCTGAAGATCCGTCAGTTTTCTCAAAAGCGGAAGAAATATCTCTCTGATATTATCTTCGTCAAACCGGGCATTTACTTCTATTCCGTTTATGTTTACCTTATATTCGGTCATTATCGTTTTACCTTACGGATTTCTCACCGCAGGACCAGCTTTACCTCTTTTAAGCGCCTTCCGCAAAAACCCGCTCCGCCGTCTTTCATTATTCGCAGTCAAAAATGGCCTTTTTCTCAAGCATATCCCCGTAACGTGATTTCCATTCATTATGTACATATGAGCTGTCAAAGTTTTGAAGCCCCTCCGGCGTCATCTCGATTTCGATCATAATATGATATCTGTTTGCCCTGTCCGAGCATGATGTAAATATCTTTACATCGGAAACGCCCTCTATCTTCTTTGCGCCTTCAAAGTGCTCAGAGATCTCCGGCACAAGTTTTTTCCACTCAATGTTATCATTAAATCTGGCAATTATATAATGCTTCACAGGATCCCTCCTTCTTTACCCCGGCAGGCGATGCTCCTGTCCGCTTCCGCCTTAATGATGATCCTTAAGCCATCGTCATCATTTATCATCCGTCCCTTAAGCTTCACATCCTTAAGCCTTCTGAGGAACCGACTGTCGGAGAGGATCTTCGGATGTGTCGTCTCCTCTCCAAGGGCAGCGCTGTTATCTATATACATGTGGCACAAAGCGCCCTCTCCGTCTGTCCCCTCCAGCATGTACCGCGCGGAAAGGCTTCCCGATCCGTCAGGATACTCGATCTGCGTATCAACGCCTCCCGGAAGTATCTTTCCGTTAAAAGCCTCTCCTTCCGCCCTGCCGTCGAACAGAATCTGCCTGTATTTTGTCCCTTCACAGCACACCTCGTGGACATCATAACAATTTATATAAAGCGTGAACAGATCCTTCCATTCCGTGATTGCTTCAGGATCTGTACCGGTCTTTCCGTCATAACCCATGCTGACCCCTTCCTTTTATCAGCCGCCTTCTGATTTTCCGCTCTGCACCGATTTGCGCTGCAACGCAGACCAAATCATTTCCGCTCATTCCGGGCGGGCCAGATAAAAGCCCTGAAACAGATCCACGCCCAGTGCCTTCAGAAAATCAAATTCTTCCTTACGTTCTATACCCTCTGCAACTACCAGTATGTTTTTTGAATGAAAATTCCCGACAAGAGACTTTACATTTTCCTGCTTTTCCGGGATATGGTCTATATCTGAGATAAGCTCACGGTCAATCTTTACTATGTGCGGCTTCATGATATCCACTCTTTCCATATCGTTAATGCCGCTCCCGAAATCATCCACGGCCAGCAGATTATCCATGAATCTCACCGACCTGTCCTTTTCGATCCAGCGCTCCATTGAAAAATAAGGGTATTCAAGGTTTTCTATTATCATTCTTCCCCGTATCTCTTCGCCGAAGTACTCAAGGAACACGTCTGCCTCCTCACTTCTCATGCAATCGGAAGGGAATGAATTGATCGACACCCTCTCCGAATAACCTCTCAGGAAATATGCCTGCATTGCACCGAAAAAAGTGGCAACCTCAAGAACGTGAAGCTTATCTTTTTTTGTATACTCTTCGATCAGCTCCGTGATCGTCATTCCCGCAGGACGCATAAGAGCTTCCCATGCGTAAACCGTTTTCCCGTCCGGCCTGAAAATCGGCTGAAAAACATAGTCTATCGTGAGTTCTCTTAATGCATCAAGTATCTCTTTGTCTAAAGGCAAATGATCAAAATAAATCATGATAAGGTTCGTATTCTCCGTTATATTCAGTTTTGCTCTTATATCTTATCAGATTTTGCATAAATATTCTATACCGCTGCTGAATTTACTTTACCGGATAAGCTTTACTTCGGATATATACATAAATATAAAAAAAATTTAAAATTTCAGATATCTGTGATAAACTAACATATAAAATAGTTAGGGAAACGCTGATCAAAGCGTTTCCCGCGCCAAACGCGCAGGGCGAAGCCCCTTCCTTTGCGCGTTTGTGCGCATCTATTTTAAGGAAAAACTGAATTAATCAGTTTTTCCTTAGGGATGCGCTGATTAAAGTGCCTCCCTGCGCCGGACAGACCGTAACAACATAAAGAAAAGGAAGTGCTGTTTATGCTTGAAACGATCAGAAATTTAGCTTTATACGGAGGAACCGACAGGGAAAGCTATAATGCCGTCACGGACAAGATTCAGGAATATAATTGCTTCATAGCATTTATCTTCGCGTCCGTTGCCACGCTGTTAATATCGATCATGCTGATCCTGTCGCAGTCCCAGGAGGGCTTTTCCGGATCGAAATATGTATATATCTGGGGTATTATCTTCTCTGTTGTGCAGATCGGTATTTCTCTTATGGGGAGAAAAATACCGCAGCTTTCCTATGTGTCGGTATATATGGCAATATCCGTGTTCCTGTTATACGGAATAGCTATCGGAACGCTTACGAGGCCGGATGAGCAGACCGTGACTTTTATGGTAATGATGATCTTTGTTCCGCTTATATTCATAGACCGCCCGGTCAGGATGGCATTGAGCCTGATTTTTTATATTATAGTTTTTATTATAATGGCCTGCCATACAAAATCGGGATCCACCCTGTCCGTGGATATTACCGACGCCATCATCTTCGGAATACTGGCCATTGTGTCTGAAACGGTCGTTAACCGGGCAAAGATAAGGGGATATGTCCTTGAATACAGGCTCCATATAATGAGTGAAACGGACCAGCTTACAGGTCTTAATAACCGTAACTGCTACGAAATGCATATACCTCAGTATTCATCCCAGTACAACGATTCTGTCTGCTGTGTTTATATAGATGTCAACGGCCTGCACGAACTGAACAACACTCAGGGGCACAGATCCGGAGACGAAATGCTTGCGTTTATAGCGGATGCAGTCAGAAAGCAGTTCGGGCAAAAGGATGTATATCGCGTAGGCGGGGATGAATATGTCGCATTTGCGATGGACATCCCGGAGGAAGAGATAAACAGAAGGCTTGAAGCGATGCGTAAAAGCATAACGGATAAAGGCTACCATGCAGCCATCGGATATACCTTCTCCGGGGAAAAAGAGGCGGATATAAGCGGGCTCATTATGAGCGCGGAAACAAAGATGTATAAGGATAAGGCAGAGTATTATAAGGTCAGGGACCGCAGAGGCAGATGAGTAAAACAGAAGAAATCCACTACGACGCATTTATAAGCTACCGGCACAGCGAGCTTGACAGCTTTGTTGCCGAAAATCTTCACAGGAAGCTTGAGAATTTCAGGCTTCCTAAAACTGTTCTTTCAAAAGTGAAAGACGGCAGGACAAGGATAAAAAGGGTGTTCAGAGATGTGGATGAACTGCCCCTGTCGGATGATCTGTCAGACCCTATCAGCAGGGCTCTTAAGAATTCCGATTTCCTGATCACTGTCTGCACTCCCAGATATCTCGAATCCCGGTGGTGCATGAAGGAGATCGAAGTCTTCCTCATGACACATCCCCGAAACCACATACTTGTGGTGCTGGCGGAGGATGAGCCTGTCAACTCATTTCCCGAGATCCTTTGCTTCGATGAAATAGAGGTAACAGATGAAGACGGCGAAACCGTCATTATAAAAAAAGAGATCGAGCCTCTGGCGGCTGACACCAGGGGAGAGAACAAAAAAGAGATACTGAAGGCCGTTGATACTGCCGTGATCAAACTGTGTGCAGCTATATTCGGGCTCAATTACGACGATCTCAGGCAACGGCATCGTGAACAGAGAATGCGCCGTCTGGCCATGATATTCGGGAGCATCGGCGCAGCCATCCTTGCTTTTTCCGTCTTTGCGACTGTGACGCTTATTAAGATCAGCAGACAGAACGTAACTATAGCTTCCCAGTACGGGCAGCTGCAGGAAAGCTTCGCTTCTTCGATGGCGGCGGCCTCCGGAAATCTTTATAAGGACGGCCGTAAAAAGGACGCCGTATATGCGGTCAGTTCAGTCCTTTCGGGTTCCGAAAGCGGAAAATACAACGCAACTGCCCTGAAGACACTGTATCAGGTCATGGATATCTATAAGATCACCGGAACCTATTCTCCCGTATATACCTATGATGCGGATTCCTGGGTCAACAGGGCATACATATCTTCTGATAAAAAGTACATTCTCCTTAATGACGGGGCTTCCGTATATGTGTATGATGTTGATACCGCGAAGCCTGTACGGCATATCAGGCTGAGGAACGGTTATGTGGAAGCCGCTTTCTGCGGTTCAGAGGGAGTTATTGTAAGTGACGAGGAAAAGTCAGTCTATTATTCCCTTAACAGCGATGAAAGCCATGAGACAGGCACTTTGCCCGGCCTTTATCTGTATCCCTCAAATGACGGCGGTATTACTGCCGGTTATCTGGACGGGGTGATATACGGCATAGACAATAATGGGGAGACGATATTTGAAACTGATCTGAGCGGATACTTCGGAGATGATTTTGCGTTTCTCAATAATATAATCCCGGAGGAAGGAATGATCACCGCTTCCTTCTGGGATGAAGAAAGTTACTATGTCTTTATCATTGACACGGCGGATGGAAGCGTTGCCGGTTTTTATTCGGACACTACCGAATCGCTGCCCATAGCCAGGCTTAAAGAAGGTGTTTTATATATTGCGGTCACGAAAGGGATAAATTATGCGGGGTCTGTGACTGAGGTACGCGCCATAGACACAGCCTCAAAGGAGGTGCTTTGGGAACAGTCCGTTAAAGATTTCTGGATAACAGCCGACACTAACGACGAACTTACCCTCCTCTCCGATGACTATATATTTCTTTGCGGCGAATACGGCGGCGGGCAGGATCTTATCGCTGTTCTTGATAAAGAAAGCGGGGAGCCTTTGAATCACTTTTCCTACAGCAGGCCGATCCTTGAGACCTGGGTTGACAACGGGCAGTTTTTCTTTGTTTTGAACGACGGCTCCGTATACTACTATGATGACTTCTCCGTAAGCGAGTGTACAGGGGAATTCTTCCAGGAAGTACCGGACGGTACTTTCTGGTATGCCTTATATCAAGACGGGGATCTGTTCACACTGCCGGAACAGGCCAATTACATAACGAGGTATTCAGACAGGATAAGCGGGCTTGCTCAGACAGCCGGGGATGAATATGCGGATGTTACATTTGACGAATATACAGATGATGACTTCCCGGATCTTTTTGCGGATTCTGTATTATCGGAAAGAGAAGAATTCGATATTGATGAGAATCTCCTTGACGTGGCTCTTTATTCCGATGACAGGAAATATATTTTTGCCCTGTTCACAGATCATACGGCAAGGATATTTGATGCACAGACTGCCGAATGCGTGACGGCTTTTGAAACCGCAGATTCATTGTTTACCGATATCGACGGCGGGCTTAAGTTCTCCGATGTGACGGGCAGTTATATATTGACCGGCGAGCATTCCTATATCCTTGATAAAGACATGGCAATCATATGTATAACGGATAAGATAGTCGATTACGGGGACGACTGCTTCATTATGGAGAATTCGATCGGCGACCGGTATAAAGTGCCCTGGCTCGATCCCGTAAGCATGATTAAAATGTCTGAGGAATATCTGGGCGGATACGTGCCGCCCGAAGCGGTCAGGCAGAAATACGGCCTGCTGTAGATCCCTTGCGGATGGTTTGGATGGTTTGCAGGAATTCATCTCACCCATCGCCGAAGGCGATTAAGGATGGACGATACACGTTACAATTCAGCGCCGGTCAAGCGCTGAATTGTAACCTTTGCGGCTGCATCGCAATCTGCCGGTCATATTTACATTTTCTTTTTCTTATGATATTCTGAATATCGGAATATCGGTCTTTATTTCTTTCTATGCTAAATGTTCGAAAACTATCAGATCCTTCCAAAGACGTATTTTGAAATAGCATCTCTCGGATACCTGTCAGTTCTGTATCTGATCTCTTTTCATGACACTAACCGTAACAGCATCCGTTCTTACAAACTGTTTCGTTATCTTGAAGTCAATATGCTGTTAGCGCTTTTTGTGAGCATACTGACCTATACATTCGCGTATCCGGAACTGGGCACTCCGATACCCATATGCACCATACTCCGGACAATGGATTCCATAATGTGCGTGATGGCATCCCGCGTCTTTGCTGTCTACCTGCTCGCATATGTCGATACGGAAGGTAAGCTTAAAAAGGTCTCAATTATCGGAAATGTGATTTTTTCCGTATATCTGATACTGATGATCCTTAATCTTTTCTTTAAGTTCATCCTGTGGTATACGCCTGAAGGAACATATATGCACGGCCCTCTCTTCGTTCCGGTCGTTTTCTCCGCGCCGGTCTATTACCTGGCCAGTGGAATGATGATGCTGATCTTTCGCATGAAGACCCTCGGATCAAGAGAACAGGCCGCACTTTCGATCGCATCCCTGGTAACACTGTCAGGTACAATCGCACAGGCCGCCACAAATGGAGCATTGCTGCTATCCCTGCCTTTCGGTTCTATCGGAATTTTTGTCCTTTATTTTTCACTGGAGACCGCGGATTACCACCAGCTCCTTAAGAACAATGAAAAGCTCAGGATAGCCGAACAGGACGCGATCAAGGCTAATCGCGCAAAAAGTGATTTTCTCGCAAATATGTCCCACGAAATAAGAACCCCGCTAAATGCGATACTGGGAATGGATGAGATGATAATCATGGAAACGGAACCCGGAAAGGAAGCTGATCCTTCATTCACCGGACGTATCAGGGGATATGCCGAAAACATAAAGGATGCAGGTCAGGTTCTTCTTTCCGTCATCAATGATATCCTTGATCTGACAAAAATAGAATCCGGCAAAATGGAGATCAAACCTGCTCCTTACAGACTGCGGGCATTAGTCGATGATGTACGCACGATAGTTAATGTCAAAGCTGAGCAGAAGGGGCTTACCTATGTTCAGAAGATCGAAACTGCCGTTCCGGATCATCTTATAGGCGATGAGCTGCGCATACGTCAGATAATAATCAATCTTCTGAATAATGCAGTCAAATATACCGACTCCGGAAAGGTGGAAATAGATATTTCCATGAAAAGCCAATCCGAAAGTGCTTTATCTCTTTGCATATGTGTAAAGGACACCGGCATCGGTATCGATAAAGAGGATCTTCCGCTGATTTTCGGCGACTTTCAGAGAATCGACGAAAAGCATAACCACCGGATAGAGGGCACCGGATTAGGGCTTTCCATAGTAAAGCGCATGGTCGACCTGATGAACGGTGAAATAAAAGTCACCAGTGAATATGGAAAAGGATCCGCTTTTACGGTATCGATCCCTCAGGGAATATGTAAAGAGCTTCCTGAAGAAGCTCCTGCGGGAGACAACAATATGCCGGAGGAGGTTATTACCTATAATACACCGGATTGCCAATATCTTGTGGTAGATGACAACCGGTTGAACCTTCTTGTGGCCCGGCACTTTCTGGACGGGCTTAACGGACAGATCGAAACCGCGGAAAGCGGTGAAGAGGCGCTTCAGAAAATGCGGTCAAAAAAATATGATATGGTCTTTATGGATCATATGATGCCCGAACTCGACGGGATCGAGACCTACGAAAGGTCTCTCAGGGATCCGGACAACCTTAATCATGATACTCCCTGTATCATGATGACTGCAAATGCGCTTAACGGGATGCGCGAGGAATACCTTGAAAAGGGCTTTTCAGACTATATCAGCAAACCTCTTGAAATACGGGAGCTGCTCAGGATAGTAAAGCGTCATCTTCCTCCGGAAAGAATAAAGAAAGCTCCGGCAAAATAGAAAAGCCCTGATTTTTCCCTTACCAGCTCCCGTCGTCAGCTTATATAGCCGCCCGGTCAGATATGCTTCTTCATAAAAGCGATGATACCGGCTTCTACCTCGTCTCTCAGATCAGCATAGTTATGGATTTCGTGGCGGTATCCCGGATAGAGCTTAGTCTCCACCTGATGCCCGCTTTCGATCAGCCAGTTGGAAACCTGATAGACGCCTGTTCCGAACTGCCCGACCGGATCCTGGTCCCCTGCAATATTGTAGATCGGGAGATTCCCGGGCACCTTCTCCGCCCATTCAGGCCCCGTAATGAATTCCATCATCTGACAGAAATAGAGAAACGCACGGTTGGTTGTCGGCTTTGTGAAAGCATCGAAAGGATCTCCTGCATGATCCGCCTGGACATACGGATCATCACATATCCATTCATTTCCAAGCTTCACGCCCTCTGTACAGCGTGAGAACATCCATCCCATAAGCATCCCGCCGACATTGGGATCGGCTTCCTCTCCCTTTCCTTCCTCTGTCAGCTTCTCAAGATAGGTTATCCCTTCCTTTGCTGTCGGAAATTCCCCGCTTGTCCCGCAGATAATGGCACCGGAGAGCTCCTGACCGTATTTTGCGATATAATCCCTCGCAATAAATGAACCCATGCTGTGGCCATACATAAAATACGGGATGTCGGGATATTTCTCTTTAACGATCCCAGTCAGCGTATGCTCATCCTCCATCATGGTATGCGGTCCCTTTGTCCCCCAGTCTCCCCAGCGGTCATTCTCAAGCGCTGTCTTCCCATGACCTACATGATCATCAGCCGCAACAACAAATCCCGCATCCAGAAACTTTACGATCATATGAAGATAGCGCCTGGAATGTTCGCCAAAGCCATGCACCAGCTGTACTATCCCCACGGGTTTTGCAGCCGGCACATAGATCCATCCGTAAACCGTGTCTCTCTCATTAAATGACTTAAAAGTAATTTCATGCAGCATAGTTTTCCTCCTTTACTCAAACTCTCCCACTGCCCGGCCGATCTGCCATGCAGATCGGCGCAATTCAGCATGTGAGGCTCTTACTGAGTATAAATAAAAAAGCAGACGGCTCCGTTTCATTTATGCAGGAACAAAACGTAAGACGTCCGCTGTTTTTATCCGGTTTCAGATATCCCTGATCCGTTCTATAAGCCCGAGGTGATTTCCCACATGGGAATCATAAACCGGCTTCATGGCATCCTGCCATTCCGACATATCGTCTAATCGTATTACGGTGACATTTTCTTCAGCCAGCCTGTCGTAGGTCTCCCGCTCTGCGGCCTCTATTTCCGCCTTATTATACTCTTTGGCAAGCTCGGCCGCCTGAAGCAGGATCTGTCTGTCTTCTTCCGTGAAATTCTTCCAGGTGAGCTCGCTCATTAGGATTATGCTAGGCGAATGAGTATGGGCATCAACGGTATAATAGGGAGCAACCTTATAAAACTGGTTTGAATAATAACTGCAGACCGGATTCTCGGCACCGTCCACTGTCCCTGCCTGAAGCGCCGAATATACGTCCGCATAATCCATGACCACAGGTTCAGCCCCGGTAGCTCTTATAACATCGCACAAAAGATCATCTTCCATGCTCCGGATCTTTAAACCCTGAAGATCCGACACCTTCTGAACCGGAGCATTCACGGTCATTATATTTCTGGCCCCTTCGTCAAGGAAGCAAAGGCCCACCATATTTGATCCGGAATCCCTGATATCGGCAAGGATCTCAGCCCCGAGCTCTCCGTCGCACACTTTCCAGAAATGATCATTATCTCTGAAAAGATACGGCATGGTCATGACCCCTGCCTCCATATCAATATCAGACATACCCTCCAAAGCTATGGCATTTCCCCTGTACATATCAAGAGCGCCCATCCTGAGCTGGTCATAGTACTGGGCGTCATTGCCGAGTTTTCCGGCTTCATAAACCTCGACTTCGATCCTGCCTTCACTGAGCTCCTTTACCCGATCAGCAAAATACCTTCCGGTGCGGGTGATAATATGATCCGCCGGATTAACCTCCGCATAACGCAGTACGATCTCCGGTTCAGATCCTTTGTCATAATCCGGCAATATCAGTGAACACGCAGATAAAAAGGCAATTGCCGCCGCTGTCAGTATTATGCTTCCTGTTTTGATCCGCTTAGATATCATACTTCAACCCGCTCCGGCAGAGTTAAGCCAAAAAACACCCTCAGTACAGTAGATCCGGCAGGAACATGGTTACCTGCGGAATAAACGCTATTATAATTATCACGGCCAGAATGGCAATGTAGAACGGTATAGCTTCCTTAGCGGTTTCCTGAGGCTTGCACTCCATTATTTCCGACGTGGTATAAAGAGCGATCCCGACAGGAGGCGTCATTATACCGCCGGTGACCACCGTCATCATAAGCACCCCGAAGTGAACGGGATCAACGCCGACACTCTGAACTACGGGAAGAAGGATAGGCGTCATCAAAAGCGCCACCACAGTCGTCTCTACGAACATTCCCGCGAAAGTCAGAAGGATAATGATCAGAAGCAGCATAATATACCGGTTGCCCGTAACTCCCACCAGGAGCTGCGCAAGCTTCCTCGGCACGTTTTCGTAGGTGATACCGTAACCGAAAATATTGGATATCATAACGATCAGCATGATAACGCCGATATCTCTTACACTGCCTTTAAGACACTTAATAAGCCTCGGTCCGTTTAACTCTTTATATACAAAGAATCCGATAAACAGCGCATAGACTGCTGCAAAAGCACCCGATTCCGCGGGAGTCATGATACCCATTCTGATA
>JAIKXO010000090.1 GCA_024684065.1 Lachnospiraceae bacterium | reverse complement strand
CCTCTTGTACAGGATAAACAGTATCATATAAGTGTTACGGCGGACGGAGCGGCGAGTGTAAATACCGACGGGATCTCCGCAACGGCTGTTTTTGCAAGTGGACAGTACACAGGCAATGTAACGATCACAAACTCCCTTGGTTCGCTTACCATAAATAAGACGGTATCGGACAGCGCGGACGAGAACGCGGGCGGAACCTTTGAGTTTACGGTAACAAGGGAATTTAACGGAACTACATATTACTATAGTGCGGATGGCACTGCAGCCACTACGGAACAGAAGATACAGGTGACAGCGGGGACTCCCGTTACGATCTCAAATCTTCCCTTCGGAACCTATACCGTCACCGAGACGGATACAAAGGTTAAGGATTATATCGTTGCCGGAACAGGGACAGTGGAGATAAAGACCGGAGAAACCGACAAGACTGTAAATGTTACAAACACAAAGATCTACGGTACGGTCACGCTGACTAAATATGACGGAAAAGAAGGTGCGTCTGTCCTTAAAGGCCTTAAGGGTGTTAAGTTTGCTCTCTTTACCGGAGATACGCCGATAACGGTTACGGGCTCCGCAGGCAGCTATCAGTACGATACTTCGTCAGAGCTGGCAATAATGGAAACAGATGCTGACGGAAAGATCGTTGTGAGCGGCCTGCCCCTTGGAAACTATTACTTTAAGGAAACGATGGCCCTGGATACCTATATTCTTGATGAATCGGCAAAGGGCTTTGAATTGAGCAAGGATAAGCTGAACTCCGAAGGAACCTATGCCGTCGAGTCTGTCGCGGTTTACAACTCGGATTTTGCCGGAGGCCTTAAGTTCAGAAAGATCGACGCCGATGCGGAGACTGAAACGGGTCTCGGAGGCGTCCGGTTTAAACTGTACAAAAAAGACGGAAATACCTATACGGAATACGGCAGTTATGAGATCGAGTCGAATGCAACGCCGGGGAATGAGCTCGGCTGGGTATATCTCTACGGACTTCCGAAGGGCGACTATTACCTGCAGGAGATACCGGATGAAAACGGCTTAAGTGTTCAGGGATATCTGGCGTCGAACGAAGAGCTCCACTTTACCATAACTGAAACGGACGGATGCGAAAGTACTGAGACAGATAAGTATGTCACCCTTTCCGCACCTTCCGGAGATGATTCGGTCATAACCTTTGCGGAAGACGGTATTGCCCGCGTAGGCAACCACAATGTAAAGGGATCGTTACATATTGAAAAGACCCGAAGCAGCATCTATGCCGGGACAGAGCCCCTTCCCGATGTAGTATTTACGCTTGAAAAGGATGGCGCTGCATTTAGGGTGTCAAAGACCGAAGGGGCGGATAAGGGAAGCTATGTATTTAACGGATCCGGAGACAATATAGAAGAGCTTGTTACGGATGAAAACGGAAAGATCGATGTGACCGGGCTTCCCTGGGGAACCTATACCCTTAAGGAGACCGCGCCCGAGGGCTATAAAGCGGTGAGTGACAAGACCTTCACGATCGGTATCGGAACAGGTAAGGAGCTCAGTCATACTTATCAGATCGATAATGAACCGGTTACGGGTGACGTGCTTCTTGAGAAGTTTGACAGACAGAGAGAAAATTATAAGATAAACGGTGCCGAATTCGATCTGTACAGAGGAAAGATCTCGGATCTGACACCTGAACTGAAGACTGCGCTCATGAATGGCGAGCCCATTAATGATGCAAGGTTTACGAAGGTCAACAGTTCAACTCTTGTTGTTACCAATGATAAGATAGACAGCACTACGGATGAAAAGCTTGGCGCTCTTGAGTACGGTGAGTACTTCTTTGTTGAAACAGAGGCGCCTGCCGGATTTGAGCGCGAGGAGGATCCTTTCTATCAGGTCATCATTGACGGTATAAAGGACGGAAACAATAATACCGTCGACTGCTATGTAAAGGTTGAAAATGACGAAGGAAAGGGACAGATAACCCTGTTTAAGACCGATGCGGATAACGGAAATGCAGCTATTACCGGCGCGGCTCTCGACGGTGCAACCTTTGAGCTTTACTATAAGAAGAGGGATGAGGTTAAGGCATGGTATGAGAGGCTGGGCGATCTGGTAGGCAGTATTTTCGGCAGCGATGGTTATAGCAGCATAAAGGAGATTAAGTTTGTCGCAAACGGCGATACGGTTTCGCTTGCCGCAGCCGATGCCGATGTTGTCCTTAACACGAATGAAGAGGGCGAAGTTATTTCGGTTACCGTAAATAATCTTGAATGGGGCGATTATTACTTTGTTGAAACGAAGGCTCCAAAAGGATATGTTACTCCCACGGACGCAAACGGAAGGGATCTTCGTACAGCCTATTTCCAGATCGGTCTTAAGGATGACGGAAGCTATATAAGTAATGAGGGCTTTGAGATAACAAGGACCATCTCCAACAAAGAGGATGTCGGAAACATTGAATTTGTCAAGGTAGATGCCGAGAATGACAGTAATAAGCTGGCCGGTGCACAGTTTGAGCTTTACTATTCAAGAACCGGTGAGGACGAAGACTTTAAGGAGTATGGGAACAGGAATTATGAATCAAAGGATGACAACAGGATCTTTAAGGTGTTCAGCGATGATGAGACAGGTAAGGTTTCGGTACCCAACCTTCCCTGGGGGCATTATTACTTCACAGAGACAAAGGCACCCGACGGGTTCATGAAGCCTGCCGATGACGAAAGAGTAAAATTCCTTCTGAATGGTGAAGAGACCGATGAATTTGTCATAAATGCGGATAACGCCGATGCTTCGGCAACTATCGATCTCGGCCTTGTTAAAAATGATAAGATCTACGGAGACCTTGAGCTTTATAAGGTTGACGGCACCGCACATACCGAAGAGGACGGAACGGTAGTTACCGCAAGTCCTCTTGAAGGGGCGACCTTCTATCTTGTAGAGGTCATTTATGACCAAAGCAGGAACAGGGTGAGTGATGAGTACGTAGAGGTTACCGGGGAGAACGGAGTATATAAGTTCAGTAAGAGTAACGGAAGCAAGACTGTTATGGCTGCCTCTGCGTCAGGCGGTGAAAAGTATGATAATAAGAGTAATAAGCTGACGGTTGAGAACCTTCCGGCCGGAACCTACCGTATCTATGAGGAAGCTGCCCCGGAGGGATACAGGGTTAATACAAACCAGTATTGCGAGTTTACAGTCAGGGATTATGGAAATGAGACGCCTGAACCCGGCACTACGCTTAAATCCGGAACGGCCAACCACTATGTCATAGAGCGTGAATTCGTGAATACAGATGTGCAGGCTAATGTCAGGTTTATAAAGGTAAGCGAAAATACCGACCGCCTTGGAGGCGTTACCTTCCATCTTTACAAGTATAAGTATGCTGAGGATGATGATCCTGACGCCGTGCTTGATACCGACCTTGACCAGTCCCGCAGAGTAGTTAAGACACTTGTGACGGATATTACCTCTTCCACGCAGAATAATAAGATCGGTGAGGTTGAAGCAGAGGGCCTTGGCGAGGGCATGTACTACTTCCTGGAGGATGCCGCATCCGCGGAAGCTCTGGGATATATCGCAAACACGACCAAATATACCTTTACGGTAACCCGGAACGATGCCGGAAAATATGTGAGCATTAACGGAGCTGCCGTAGCAGCGGATAAATTTGGCGGAGTTCAGTTTATAAATAACACAAAGAAGACCGGAAATGTCACCCTCCATAAGATCGGAGAAGGGAATGACAGCACGGGACTTGCGGGAGTAACCTTCAAGCTTTATAGGGACGGACAGGAAAATCCGATCTATGAGGTTACAACGGACAATACCGGTATAGTGGAAAAGGATGGTCTTACGTGGGGCAGCTATCACTTTGTTGAGACTGCGGCTCCTGCGAAGTACATCCTTCCGGATCCCACTGATCAGAATAACTGGATAAGATTTACAATACCCGAAGAGAATTCCTCTTCAACAAGCGTTGACCTCGATGTGGTACTGGGTGATGAGCAGGGCTATGTAAGGAATTACCTCTTAAAGGGTGAAGCAGGGCTTGTAAAGAAAGACGGTAACGACAAGCTTAATGGCGCTGAATTTGAGCTTTATAAGATCGACCCCGCTACAGGAAACGGGATACAGATCGACCCTGCGACCGGTAATGAGGTCGCAGACCCCGAAGCCGGAAATTATAAGCTTACAACCGACGGTAACGGAGAGGCAAAGACAGAGAAGCAGCTCGGATTTGGTGAGTACTACTTCTTAGAGACAGCGGCTCCTGTCGGCTATGAGCTGCCGGAGAGTGAAGCGGCGCGTAAGCACTTCTTTACGATAGACAGAGAGCATACAACTGTCTCCCAGGTGGCTGTAACATTCAGGGATCATAAGCTTACGGAAGGAGAAGCCGTTCCTTCGGATGGTTCCAATGTTGTTACAAACGAGCGTAAGAAAGGAAGATATCAGCTATATAAGTATGAATATCAGACAGTTAACGGAAACCGGGTTAAGGTAGGTATTCCGGGTGTTACCTTTACGCTTGAAAAGGAATCGGGAATAATCTTTACAAGCTACAAAGCGGAAAGCGGCGGAGTAAAGAGCACCGTTAATGATCCTGAGAATCCTCAAAATAACGGTTATGTGGAATTTTCAGAGCTTGAATGGGGCAACTACCGGATAGTAGAGACCGTACCGGACGGCTATGCACTGCCCGAAGGCAAAGAAGTTGTTGATGAAGATGCAAGAAAGGTAGTCGCCGCCACATTTACGATCGATGCGACCCACCTTTATACAGAGGAGGCAGAGCTTAGCAGAGCGCAGGCCGAGATCCAGAATGACCGTGCTTCCGGAAAGATAAGGCTTGTCAAGGTTGACAGGGATGATACCGGACAGAAGCTTGGCGGAGCGGTCTTTGATCTTTACCGCTATGTCGACGGCGTAAATGATGTTAAGATCGGAACCTATACTGTCGGTTCAGACGGTGAACTGGATATTACCGATGACGGGCTTATATGGGGAGAGCAGTATTACTTTACAGAGATCACTCCTCCCGACGATTATGTGGGGCTTGATGAGCATACTAAGACAAGCACATGGTTAAGGACGAAAAGAACGGATTCCGAAGAGGTAACCGAGAAGGCAAATCTTGCCGGACGCACTGACCTGATCACGCTTGATGCCGCTTCCGCAAACGGGAATACGGTTCAGATCGTACAGATTGAAAACCGCAGGCCTACGAAGCAGGATGTGGAGCTTTCAAAGAAGAATGATGACGGTGAAATGCTTACCGGTGCAATCTTTAAGCTTTACAGGGTTGAGAGGAATGCGCAGGGTCAGATCACAAAGCAGGATCTTGTGTACACCTCATTAAACAGCGACGGAGTATATACCTATGCCGGCCTTACGTCCGGTGAAGGATTTACGGATCAGCTTTCAACAGGCGTTAATGAAGGCGATCAGTACGGAAAGCTTCTTGTTCAGGATCTGCCTGAGGGTAAATATATCTTTGAGGAGACAAAGGCTCCTGCGCTCTATAAGGTAAAGACCACCGATACGAGCTTTGAGGTTCTTTATTATGCCGAGGGGGATAAGAATGGAACGGCGGAAACAGTTACCGCGCTTAACTCAAAGATCTTTGCCGGTGTCAGGTTTACGAAATATTCTGTCGTTGACGGAAACGAGGCGCCGCTTGACGGTGTCAGGTTCAAATTCTACAGGTATGTAGAGGATGGAGAGGATGAGTACCTTGGAGACAGGTATTCAGGCTCCGAAGAAGGAACGGGTAATACAGCGGAAGCAGGCGCTGTTTCATACAGCGGCCTTGGAGTCGGCAGGTATGTCATAAAGGAGGTATCGACTCCGAATGGCGCCTATAAGACAGGAGGACCTTATTACTTCCATATTGATGCCGGGGATGACGGCAAGGTCGTAGGGCTTGATAAGGATAACAGCTTTGAAAGGATCGAAAGTACGGATACGGCTTCCTATGGAAACGGAACCGTAGCATTCGGAAAGGTACTCAATCCTCCGTCAAACGAGGGCTCGGTTTCATTAGTGAAATACGAGAGCATTGACGGTGTGCAGAAGACTACGCCGATAAACGGTGCGGTATTTGAACTGTTCCGTGTAAAGACCGGTACAGAGACCGAGGATGTGTCCTGCGGAACGTACACGACAGGAAAGAACACGATAGGCGGAGTGGAAACCGAGGGAAGCATATTAGTCAATAAGCTTGCCTGGGGCAGGTACTACTTCACAGAGAAGTCCGTTCCCAGGGATAAAGACGGAAAAGACCTTTATGTAATACCGGCGGATCCGAATACAGAGATCTTTGAGATCGGTTCTCAGGCAATGGTTAAGTCGGTCACGGTTTATAATGACCGTAAGTACGGTTCGGTTTCCGTTCACAAGACAGGGAAGAGCAGTACACAGTCCGAAGCGCCGCTTGAAGGCGCGGAATTTAAGATCTATAAGGATTCCGTAAGCGATGCCAATTGTGTCGCAACACTCACAACGGACGCTGACGGCAATGCTGCCTACGGAAACCAGACCAATGAGAAGAAGCTTGAATGGGGCAGAACTTATATCATCAAAGAAACGTCGGCTCCCACAGGCTATGTAGATGAAGGATGGCAGCATGAATTTACAGTAAGCGCCGAAAGGCTTAGCTTTGGGTACAACGTAGTAAATACACTGATCCAGGGTAAGGTCAATCTGCGAAAGAAGGACAGAATGACCGGCGTGGTTATCCCCAATGTCGAATTTGAGCTGTATTCCTATACCTTAAACGAAGACAATACAAGGAATGCGACAAAGCTCTCCGGATACACCTATAAGACGGACAGTGAAGGCTGGCTCTGCCAGATAAAGGGCGAGAACAGCACAAGGGATATCGGGCCTCTTGATTACGGTAAATATTACTTTAAGGAAAAGAGTGCTCCGGATGCCTACATACTGTCAGATGAGCTGATCGATTTCGAGATAAAGGCTTCTCCCGGAAATAAACCCGGTGAAGACGGTCTGCTTGCCCAGACTATCACGCTTGAGGCATTGAATGACCATAAGCTTGGTACAGTAAAGCTCCATAAGGCGGGCGATGATAAAAATGCCTTAAACGGCGCCAGATTCAGGCTTTACAGGACAGACGGGGCCGAGACGCTCGGAGAGATGTGGCAGACCATGATAGCCGGCCGGTATGACGTTACGGACGGCTACTATGAGACAGGTGATTACTATATTGATAAAGCTGACGGCACAAGAGAATTTGTCGGAAGCGGTTACCTTGTCATCTCGGATCTCCGCACAGGCGATTATGAACTGGAAGAGATCGAGGCTCCGAAGGGATATACGCTTGGAGAAAGAACTACTTATCAGTTCTCCGTTACCGAGTCGTCAGTGAATGCAGTAGTCGAACTTCCTGAGGTCATGAATCCTCATCTTAAGGGTTCGGTACGCCTGACCAAGGTTGATAAGGACAGCGGTGAAGCCTTAGACGGCGCGGAGTTTAAGCTTTATAAGGTTACCGCAGGCGGTACTGAGGATGTAACCGACGATTATAAGGCGGCCGCGGCGGAATACTATGATGATGCACTGAAAGCCTTCGTTGTAAAGGACGGAAAGATAGAGATCCTTAATGCTCTGGAATGGGGCACCTATTACTTCGAAGAGACAAAGGGCATGGATGGTTATGTCTTCGCGGAAGGATCGATCCGTTCCGAGAAATTTACGGTAAGTGCCAATGATATGGCGGTAAATAACAATGTCCGCGAAATGACCGTCCATACGCTTGAAGTTAAGAACGAGAAGATCAAGGGATACGTAAGTCTTGAGAAGTCCTTTGTTCCGCTCGATGAAAAACTGAACAGCCTGACGGATTATTCCGGTATACAGTTTAAGATCTCAAGGATCCTTGATGCTAATACAAAGGAGGATCTGAAGGATGAAGAAGGAAATGTCAGACTGTTTACCACTGACACCGAGGGAAAGATCTCTGCAGAGGAGATAGGGAAGCTTGAATACGGCACCTATGTATTCGAGGAGGTTTCCCTTGAAGGCACTGCCGCCGAAGAAGCCGGTTATGCACTTAATACCGTGCCTTCGGAGCCGTTTACAATAGACAGTGTGAATACCGTAGAGACTGCATATAAGGTTTCCTTTGTAAACTCTGCGATAGCGGGAAGCGTCCACTTCGATAAGAAGGATGAAGAAGGGACAATGATCCCGGAGATAGGCTTTAAGCTCTATCTGCTTTCTGATGAAGATAAAGAGGAGGCCCTGCCTTATAAGACAGCGGTGTCAACGGAGAATGGTGTTGACTTTACGGGCATCCCCAAGGGAGAGTACTTCTTCACAGAGGATGCGGCTTCTGCCGAGGCGTTAGGTTTCGAAGCGGATACCACGCATTACTACTTTACCATCAGTGAGCAGGGTGAAGAAGCAACCGTTTATACGAAGAATGCTGCCGGAGAGCTTGTGGAGCTTGAAGAACAGACGATCATCAACAAAGAGATCAAAGAAGGAA
>JAIKXO010000304.1 GCA_024684065.1 Lachnospiraceae bacterium | reverse complement strand
TATAATAACACTCAGTCAATTATCACGCCAGTGGATTTCCCTTTATCATTATAAGTAATGCCGGATCTGTATTTACAACCATATCATACAATCCGGACCGGATTTAGAATACATACCAAAAGTATACTTTTTATGAAAAATTGTATACTAAAAGTATGTTTTTGTTTTCCCATCTGATGATAAAATAAATATGTAATGTGTTTACCGATATAATACACAAGGAGAAGGAAATGAAATACGAAGCTTTTATAAGTTACCGCCACAGAGAGATCGATGAAGTTGTTGCCAAACATATACAGAAGATAATAGAAAGATATCGTGTTCCGAAAAAGATCGCAAAGACGATCGGCAAAACACATGTCGGCAAGGTCTTCCGTGACAGCGATGAGCTTCAGGCGGCTTCCAATCTTTCGGAGATCATCCGGACCGGCATAGAGAATTCCGAGTGGCTTATCGTCATATGTACCAAAAGATATAAAGACTCCGTATGGTGCATGGAGGAGATCGAGCATTTCATCGAGCTTAACGGACGTGAGAAGGTCATCGTAATTCTTGTTGAAGGTGAACCAAACGAATCCTTCCCTTCCATACTTACAGAGATCGAGGTCGATGGTGAGACAAAGCATATCGAACCCCTTGCCGTTGATATCAGAGGCGATTCGGAAAAAGCCATCGTAAAGAATCTCAAAAATGAACAGTTCAGATTTCTCTCTTCAATATTAAAGGTTGATTATGACGACCTTAAGAACCGACAGCGTGAGCGCCGCATAAAAAGGATCGCCACCGCTGCAACGGCAGCCTTTGCGATATTGTCTGTTATCACCGGTATCATCATCAAGAAAAATATAGATCTTTATAATTCCAATCAGAAGACTCTCCGCGGGGAATCCTATTTCCTGGCGGAATATGCAGATGCAGCTTTTGCAGAAGGCGACCGTGAGACTGCAATAAAGCTTGCCCTTTCTGCACTTCCCGCTGATCTTGACAAACCGGACCGGCCTTTTGTTCCAAGGGCAATGCGTTCTCTGACACAGGCAACCGGCGTCTATGATTACACTGCAGGATATCATGAAAGCATTTCCAGGCACATCGAAGAAGAGACCTGGTGGTCATTTACCTCCTTCAGTGAAGACGGTTCCACCATGCTGCTGGAATGTTATATGCGTACAGATAACACCCTATATATGCCTGAATTTGAAGTGATACGCATTTCAGACGGAGAGTCATTATACAGAGGCCGGGAGCCCGAGATGAACCTTGACGTATCAGGTCTTGGCAGGCGCAAGCCCTTTACGGGAGCTGTTTTATCGAAGGATGGTAAAAAGCTTTATTATCTTACGGAGGAATACTTTCTGACCTGTGTAGACGTAAATACAGGAAAAGAATATTTTACAGCCGATCAGACATACTTCAACGAAATTAAGGTAGATCCTCTTGCCTCTCCTGATCAGGCTGCCATCGTTGCATTTAATAGCAACGATTATATATTGTATGCTTTTGATCTTGACGGAAATGTAAGATTTAAGCTTGATATCCCGCCCGATACCTATTGTTCACTTGGGGCTATCGATCACAGGTACGGACGCATTCCTGTCATGATAAGCGAGGATCCGGATATTATCAAAGATAACCCCAAAAAGGGATTCGCCGTTATAGATCTCAAAACCGGTGAATATTCATATTATGAAACCGGTGAGTCTACGAATATTCCTGTTTTATCCGGAAAGGATTTTTTGACGTATATTGCTTTAAGTAAAGACGGAAGCCAGGTATATATCGACCAGTTCAATCTGACGACCGGGAAAGTAAATCGTTTGTGTGATAAACCGGGTATAAACGATGATCTTATCCTTACGGAAAACGGAGAAAAACTATACTACTACATAGATGATACGATATATGAGATTGATTGTTTAACAGGAGAACAGCTGTGGGAATACCGAACTCCTTCAATTATATCTTCTGTAAGCGCGGGAAACGGAGTCCTTGTAGTAGGAACATCTGACGGCTCGGTATATGCCTTTAAGGAGGAAGGTAAGACACAGATCAGCACTCCTGACGGAAACGGCAACCCTGTTTATATCGGCGGAATATCGGAATCGGCATATACATCAATGGACGCCTCAGGTCAGAATATTTACGTCTATATAAATCGCGGGCCTGAATATTACAAAAACGTTGTCAGCGGGTCAACTGCTGATATAGGGGGGGCAGCCGGCAATGGATGGAAATCTGTACCCACACAGGGCAGCCGTTTTACCTTCCAGAAAAAGATCGGAGAAAAGCTCTGGCTTGCTGTGTATGACTCTGAAACTTTGGAAAAAATATCCGAAATTTCCGAAGATGATATTAGTGATATAATAGAAAATTTCGTCAGTTATGATATGATATCCGATGATTACATCTATGTAAATGGATATAAATATGGATACCTTCTTAATACCTCCTCCATGGAGACAACTCTTAAGTTTGATTCTACAAGTGAACAGAATTATATTCGGGAGGACGGCGAGGTTCTTTATAACAACATAATGAATTATGATCCCGAAGTCGGATATATACCCCAGGGCTCTAAATTCAGGGTGATCGAACTTAAAACCGGAAAAGTATTGGATGAAATCAATCTTCCTGACGGAACTTATAATGCTATACGTATTGGTGACCTGCTCGCACTGGGAACCGATGAAGGAATAAAGTTGGAAGGCCCCGAAGGAACAATGGAACTAACATCTGAACCTGCTTTGTTGTTGGGTTTCAACGAAAAAAGAGGGCTGCTTATCTATCAGACCACATCCGAATCCCCTTCCTGGTGTGTCTATGATGTCAACAAGAAAGAAAATGTATTGGAAGCGCCCGTAACAGATACCCCGTTTTTCAGTTTTTTCGGGAACAACAGGTATTTTTTGCTGGATAGTAAAGAAGTTTATGATATGGACACCTGGGAGAATGTCCTTACACTAAAACCCGAAAACGGAGTTGTTTTGACTGAACAGACTACCGATGACAGTCCATACTTTATCTTCCAGACCTATTTGGACTCCAAAATAACAGGCTGCCTATATGAAAAGGAAGGCGACGGTGAGATGATCGGTATGATAGACAACTTCTTGGCCATGGCCCCCGACGGTGAGGTCATTGTATATGACGGTCAGGATACCCTTTATAAATTTACTCTCCTCTCCCCCGAACAGATACTGCAAAAGGGTGTGCAGATGATTGGAGGCGCAGACCTTTCACCCGAGCAGAAGGAAAAATACCATATCTTCAGGTAAACAGTCCAAGGAGAAAAAATGAAATACGAAGCTTTTATCAGTTACAGACACAGGGAAATAGACGAAGTTGTTGCAAAGCATATACAG
>JAIKXO010000259.1 GCA_024684065.1 Lachnospiraceae bacterium | reverse complement strand
TTCACTTGGGGTCAGGCCGGTATAATTCCGGAAGGCTCTGGAAAAGTAATTTGTATCGGAATACCCTGTTCTTGCAGCGATAGTCTGTATCTTAAGGTCGGGATCCCTAAGGAGCTCCTTAGCTCTCTCCATCCTTACCATCAGAAGGTATTCATATATATTTTTGCCGTATTTGATCTTAAAGAGCCTTGAGAGATATTCTCCCGAAAAGTAATATTGCTCCGAAAAGTCTGAGATCCGTATATTTTCACTGTATCTTTTATCGATATCCTCCCTGATCCGTACGATCACCTCTTCCGCGTCCGGGTTTGCCGGTATATTTCCCCCATCCTCATAATCTTCCCCGGGATGAAGGGTTTTCATGGCCCGTCCGATGGCTTCGTCAAGCTCCTCCTCAACCACCGGCTTTAACAGATAATCCATGGCTCCGAACCTGATCGCGCTCTGTGTATATTCAAAGTCATCAAAACCGCTTAGTATGATGAATGCGGTATCGGGAAATTCCTTTGAAGCCTCTTTAAGAAATTCCTTTCCGTTCATAACGGGCATCTGCATATCGAGAAAGACAAGCGCAGGCCTGCACTCCCGCATGATCTTAAGTCCGTCCCGGCCGTTCTGTGCATAGAGAGGTCGTTCAAGACGGTATTTTGCCCAGTTTCCAAGCTTGCTTATAGCAATATATACAGGTCTTTCATCATCTATTATCAGTGACTTTTCCATTTTGTATCCCATCCTTTGGACTTTGCGCGGGCTCATTAACGAAAAGACAGGCCATTTCGTTAATGAGTATAACAATTTACGGTATAACCGGCATAATGGACTTATTTTTGCTTTAAACCGTTACCGGAAGCATAAGCGATACTTCGGTGTAAGAGTCCGTTCCGGTTCTGCTGTCTATCGTCATATCCGCTTTATCGTCGTAGAGCAGCAAAAGCCTGTTATACAGATTTGCCAGCCCTATACTCTGGTTTGCGTCGCTTAAGGTCTGTGACCGCAAGCTGGATCTTACCCTTAAAAGCTCTTCTTCCTCTATTCCTATCCCGTTGTCGTTAACCTTTATTTTCACCATAGCGCCGTCTGATCTTATTGTCAGGGAAATACTGACACGATCCCTTTCCCCTCCTATTCCGTGAAGGATGGAATTCTCAACCAGGGTCTGAATGCACAGCTTCGGAAGCTGCACATCTGAAAGCGATTCGTCAACATAGCGCCCGATCTCAAGCTTTTCCCCCATACGGATCTTTTGGAGATAAACGTAATTATCCACATATTTCAGTTCATCCCTTAACGAGACAACATTAGGCGCCTTGATCGAATAACGCAGATTGGACGCAAGGGAAGTGAGCATATGATAGATTTCCGTCTGGTCATTGAGAAGAGCCTCGGATCCCACCGCCTGTAAGGTATTATAAAGAAAATGCGGATTGATCTGTGCTTCAAGGGCAGTCAGCCTTGCGTTCTTTTCGTTTAGTTCCGCGGCATAGTTTTCACGAAGGAGCTTTTCGATCCGTCCGGTCATCTGGTTAAAAGAGCGGCTCAGCTCGGCACTTTCTTTGCTGCGTCCAAGGCGGGTATCCATGACCTCCCCGCTGCTTAAAGGGATTTCTGTTTCAGAAATATCTGATGAACCCTCCACGGATGAGAGGGTTCCTTCTCCGAAGCTTTCCTGAAGCTTTACGAGCGCCGTCAGCGGAGAGGAAAGATAACGTATCAGAACATAAGCGCCTATCACTGAGGCAAGCAGAAAGACCAGGCCGGTAAGGATCACAAACTGTCTTGTCTGCCTAAGCTGCTTAGTGATATATGACAGGGGTATCAGAGTGGAAAGATAAAGAGACTCCTCATTATTGGCATTCCTTACAAGAAGATAATCCATACCGTCGATCTCCGTATAGCTGACACCGTCCGTGGATATCCGCATATTCTCTGTTTGGGCACTTCCGTTAAGAGTTGTATCGGGCGTACCGGATAAGTCACCGGGATCTGAAAAAAAGCTTTCAAGGTTTTCATCAGGCGGGTATGCTTCAAGCTCCTCCTTAAGTGTTCCCTGCGCATCGGTATACAGAAGCGCTCCGTCCGCGTTATAAAGGCTGAAGGCTTCCCCGGGACTGACTGACTGGGCAGAGAGATATTCTATGGCCGAACGGTCGACTTCAAAATCCACCAGAGCCGTAATGCTCTTATCGTTTATCCTGATGATCGAATGGACGAAATGAAACAGGACATCGTGATGTTCAGAGGGAAAAACGGCATAGTTCTTTTCATTCTCCGCACAGACCTTATAATAATCGCTTTGTTTCATATTCCCGGCTGTTTTCACGCTTACCCCTTCTTTTCCGTAATCACGGCCTATTACCATATCCTGGTTAAGCAGATAGATATGGTAGGAAAGAAGGTCGCTCCTGGTATGAAAATAGGTGCGCACTGTCCGGCGCAGGCTTTCCACAGCCCTGTCGGAAAGCTCTCCCGATGAAGTAAGCGCCGCGTAACAATCGCTGTTATAAACAGGCAGGATCGAAAACTCCGAAAGGGAATTGATATACTCCTGCAGATTTGCCGTTTTCAGATTCAAAAGACTCTGTTCCGCCGATACCAGAGCATCAACTGTACGGGTCTGTTCGCGCCGGTATAAAAGAAAGGATAGAACGAAGGTGAGAAGTATCAGTATGATGGCCATAAACATGGTAAATTCCGCCCACAGGGGAACGCGGTCCATTTTGCTTCTGACCGTATTTTTTATTCTGAGAAATAAGGACTTCATATGTTTATGATAATCCTGAAAGATCGGCAACGCAAATCTTTTGTCGGTTTTTTACAGATTTCATATCATTTTTTTCCATTTTATATTCAAAACGACAGGGATATAATCCGATCATAAGAAAATTGTCTGCAGTTTTATGAAAAGGCCGGGGCGCACCGAACGATCAGAAGGAGTAAGATCCGGCCTCAAAAAAGCTTTTTCCGGGAAACGATCCGGAAAAAAGCGATCGGAGGAAACGATGGGGAAGAAAATGAACCGGCGCCGCAAGGAACAGATCGAAACACTGATATATACGGTTCCGGCTCTTCTGCTGGTATCTATGATGATATACATTCCGTTTATCATGAGCGGATATTATTCCCTTACCGAATGGAACGGTATTGCGAAGGAACCCGTTTTCATAGGGCTTGAAAACTTTAAGAAGCTTTTAGGCAGCGGTTCCTCATTTGTCGGCACGCTTCTGTTTACCTTAAGATATACCCTGTTTTTCATGGTCTTTTCTAATGTCTGTGCCCTTGCCCTGGCGGTGGCCCTGACGAAAAAAACACGGCTGGACAATTTATACCGGGGATTTTTCTTTATTCCTTATATTATGAGCATGACCATTGTCGGCTTTATCTGGAAGTTCATTTTCACCAAGGGCTTTGAAAAGCTTTTTGCGGCTACGGGACTGGGATTTTTGAATTACAGCTGGCTGGGGGATCCGAAGCTTGCTTTCTACTCTGTCTCATTTGTCGGTGTATGGCAGGCGCTGGGCTTTTACGTTGTCCTTTATATTGCCGGGCTGCAGGCTATTCCAAAGGATGTCCTGGAGGCAGCGGTCGTGGACGGCGCAAGTCCGGCTCAGAAGTTTTTCAGGGTTACCCTGCCGCTCCTTGGACCTTCCGTTACCACCTGTATATTTATGTCGCTGACCAACGGCCTTAAGGTTTTTGATATTATCCTTGCGTTAACCAAGGGAGGGCCGGGTACCGCTACCTACAGCACGACCATGCAGATCTATCAGGAGGCCTTTACCAACAATAATTACGGTATGGGCTCCGCCGAGGCGATCATTTACTTTATCTTTGTACTGATAACGACCCAGCTCGTTCTGCGGGTCATGAGCAGACGGGAGGTGTATCTGTAATGGGCATGAAGAAAAAGGCTAAGATCCAAAGGACGGTCCTTTTAACGGTTCTGACCCTGCTTGCGTTAGTTTATATCTACCCTGTGTTCTTAATGTTTATGAACTCCTTCAAGCCCTTCGGAGAAGTGGTTTCCGATCCGATCGCGCTTCCGAAGGCACCGACTTTTGAAAATATAACATACGTTATCAAAAAGATCCATTACGGACGCCTGTTTTTGAATAATGTAACGATCACCGTGATCGGGATCATCGGAATAGTGTTTTTCTCTTCGATAGCGTCTTATATTCTTGACAGGCGGCGGACCAGATACACCGCGGTCGCCTATACGCTTATCATAACACCGATGCTGATCCCTTTTCAGACCATCATGATCACTCTGTTAAAGGCCATGAATATTTTGCATCTCGATCAGAGCAGGGTGGGGCTTGGGATCCAGTACTGGGGCTTCGGAATCCCGATGGCAGCCTTCATCTACTATAATTTCATGAAGACCATTCCCAGGGAGATCGACGAAAGCGCGATGATCGACGGAGCTTCCACCTGGAAAACCTATGTTTCCATCATATTTCCGCTTATGAAGTCGGTTACCTTTACAGTAATCGTCTTAGACGTCATGTGGATATGGAACGACTTCCTGTTACCTCTCCTTATGGTGAACAGCTCAAACAAAACAAAGACCCTTGTTCTGGCCGCCTATACCTTTGTCGGACAGATGAATACAAAATGGCAGTATGCGATGGCCGCAATGTCCCTGACCGTTCTGCCGTCCATAATCGTTTTCATCATCCTTCAGAATTATATTGTGGAAGGTGTGGTTGCCGGAGCGGTAAAGGGTTAATGATAAAAGAACATATTATTAAAAGGAGGACACTTATGAAAAAAAGATTATTATCAACGATTCTCTGTGCGGCAATGAGTATTTCGCTGCTGTCAGGCTGTGGTGCCGCAATTCCCGCGGCAGGAGGCGCCGAAGCAAGCGCCCCCGCTGAGGAAACAGAAACTGAAGCTGAAACTGAAGCTGAAACTGAAGCTTCCGCGGATTCCGGTGAGATCTATATGTTTATTTCTTCCCCTGAATATGCGGATGCCATCAACGAGCTGATAGAGGAATACGCAAATGTAGCTCCCGACGTAACAATCAATTATGAGACCACCCAGAACGATTATCCTACCCTGTTGAAGGCCAAGCTTAATTCCGGTGAGGTTCCGGACATCTTCTCTTCAACATCCGGAAAAGAGATCGATACCTATCTTGAGTATTCATATGATCTGAGCAACGAGCCTATAATGACAACGATGGATCCTGCTGTAGCTGCCGCCATGGCTTCGACCGAACAGGGCGGAACCGGCTGCTACGGTTTTGCCATCAAGGGTAATTATTTCGGGATCCTTTACAATAAGGATATCTTTGCCGAGGTTGGCATAGATGAATTCCCGGAAACGGCTTCAGGCCTTGCAGAAGCCTGCGAGAAGCTTGAGGCTGCAGGTTACAAGCCGTTTACTACAGGCTTTGCGGAGTGGTGGGTATTTAAACATACCTATCAGAGCTTTGTTAATGCGGCAGCAGATGCCGCCGGGATCTCTTCCGCCGAGCTCGTGACAAAGTTCGAAAAAGGGGAAGCAAAGGTTTCCGATTATCCCGAGCTTTATGACAATTATTTTGATTTCCTCGACCTTGCCGTAAAGTATGGCGATGCAAAACCCTTAGAGACAGATCTGTCAGCTGAAGAAGCCGCTTTTGCAAACGGAGAGGCTGCCATAATCCTTGGACAGGGTGCCTGGGTAGAGGCCGACTGCCTTGCGATCAATCCTGATCTCAATATCGGATTTGTCGGATATCCCGTTACCGAGGATGCGGCTGAATGCAAGGTTATTTCAGGTTCCGATCAGGCTCTTCATGTTTCAAAGGATTCAGAGAACCTTCAGGCAGTGCTTAATTTCGTGAACTGGTGGTATACCTCTGATTATGGTAAAGCATGGTTTACTGATGTGGCAGGTGTTGTTCCTCCTATCGTATCGGATGCCCCTTCGGAGTTTGAAGTTATCAAGCAGGGTTCAGCCCTTGCCGCCGAAAAAGGAGCCGGCGCTCTTGCGATCTGCTATTCTACGGACAGCTGGCATCAGACCTGCGGCCAGATCCTTCAGTCCTATATCGCAGGCACCGTAACGAAGGATGAAGCCTGCGCCCAGATCGAAGAGCAGTGGGCGGCTATCGACGGCGCGCAGTAAATCAGATAATCTGTTTCGTGACAGATCACAGTGAACGGATCAATTCGTTTAACGATTATTATTACAGGAGCCGGCTTTTAAAAGCCGGCTCCGTTGTCAAAACAGATGTTGACATTTGCCGTATATTTGAGGAGAATAAAACCGGACGGCAATAAGGGATTTATGTCAGTAAATCCTGTCCGTATCATCTTAAACAGCATACCGGAATACAGATAAGAAAAAGGGTATGACTAAATAATACGAGGAGAGAGAAATGAAATTTACCGAAGGCTACTGGCTGAGAAGCGAAAATGTCCTGCCATCCTTTGCTTCCCAGGCCTACAGTGTAGAAGAGATCCCAAACGGGATGCGTATTTTGGCACCGGAGCGTCCCATCCTCCAAAGGGCCGATGCCCTTGACCAGACGGTTTTACAGCTGGATTTTGTATCGGCGGGTCATAACGATATCGCGGTCACGGTGACACATTATAAGGCATATAATGCAAGAGAGCCGAGGTTTGACCTGAATGTCTGTCCGGAGCCTGTAGATGTAAAGATATCGGATGAAGAAGCGGTAATGACTTCCGGAGATCTTACTGTCCGTGTTAACCGGAAGCAGTGGGGCTATACCTTTGAGGCGGACGGCCGTGTCCTTACATCCTCGGGCTTCCGCAATACCGGATATATGCGCTGGAATAAGCGTCCTTCTTCAATGTTTAAGGGTGAAAACTATCTTGCTCAGACCTATGAACCCTATGTTATGACGGAGCTGTCCTTAAAAGCCGGTGAAACCGTATACGGCTTCGGTGAAAAGTACACGGCCTTTGTCAAGAACGGACAGGTCATAGATGAATGGAATGAGGACGGCGGTACTGCCAGCCAGATCACATACAAGAATATCCCGTTCTATATGACGAGCGAGGGATACGGAATCCTTGCCGATCATTCGGGACCTGTGGAATTTGAGGTTGCCAGCGAAAAGGTTGAATATGTCGGGATAAGCGTTCCGGGAGAAGAGCTTCGCTATCACCTTTTCTATGGAAAGACTCCGGCTGACCTGATGGAGACCTATACCGCGCTGACCGGGCGTCCGGCTCTTCCGCCCGCCTGGAGCTTCGGGCTCTGGCTTTCCACAAGCTTCAAACCGAAATATGATGAGGCCACTACCTCTGAAATGATAAGCGGTATGGAGAAAAGAAATATCCCCCTGAGGGTCTTCCATTTTGACTGCTACTGGATGCGCGCCCTGCACTGGTGCGATTTTGTATGGGATCAGGATCAGTTTGGGGATGTTAAGGAAATGTTAAACAGGTACCATAAGAAGGGACTTAAGCTCTGTGCCTGGGTCAATCCTTATGTGAGCCAGTACGGTGATACCTTCGATGAGCTTGTTAAAAAGGGATATTTTCTGATGCGCTCTGACGGAAAGGGAGTAAAACAGGTCGATAACTGGCAGCCGGGACTTGCTGTCATAGACCTTACCAATCCGGGCGCAAGGCGGTGGTATGCGGA
>JAIKXO010000217.1 GCA_024684065.1 Lachnospiraceae bacterium | reverse complement strand
CCCGGAATCAAATATGGCCGCGACGAAAACGTATCTGCAAACCGTCCATGATCTTTTGAAAAACGACCATGGCTGGCTCCACATCTATTCCGAGGGAAGCATGTGGGAATTCTATGCACCCATACGCCCTTTTAAGAGAGGCGCATCATTCCTGGCTTGCGATGCGGATAAACCTGTTCTTCCGCTTGCCTTCTCATATCGGGAGCCCGGATGGATCAGAAAACATATTTTCAGGCAGATTGCAACATTTACTCTCCGCATAGGTGAGCCGCTTTTTCCGGATAAAGAGCTTCCTAAAAAAGAACGGGAAAAAGATCTGACCATCCGAACCCACGAAGCGGTCTGCAAAATGGCGGGAATAGACCCGAAGAAGAATATCTATACACCCATATTTGATAATACCGGACGGGTTGATTATTATTAATACAACCAAGATACCGTAAATATAAGGCGGCCTATCAATGCTCCACCATCCTTGTGATGGCGGAGCGTTTTTTATTTAGAACAAAATATAATAAATAGGATATAAACATTGACAAATATAGCATAAAAGATAGAATTATTTATGGAGGCAGGCATAGAAAATGACTTCAAGTTTACCGAATGCAGCGGGTAAGGATCAAGTAGATAAATACTTTAACTATGTAAGAACGGAATTAAATATTTCCGGATGACGAGATTCTGGATCAGTCTCGAGCAGGGCGTCGAGCTTGTGATCAAGGTCCTCAAGGAAGCTACCGGCGGAGAGAAGGTGGCTGAGGAGTTTTCCTACAGCTCCGGAAACAATACCGAGTGGCTTTCCGTGGAGGATATAAGGGGGCTGCTGAAGGCGAATCATACGAGTGGCAGGAAATGTATCCTTTATTTGCCAAGAAGCCACTTGCTTATATGCATTGAAAGTTCTTAGTGATGAGTAAACTGACCGGAATAAAGAAAGTTAATACCCCTCTCTTAATAAAAGCATTAATAATTGCCACATTACCTGTATTGTCATGTGTTTTATACTGCCTTTTAAATGGCGGAAGTCTGTTTAATGTTTATCTTCCCGCATCGGAATGGAATGATGAGGTCTATTATTATAAACAGATAGAAGGCATGATAGCTTACGGGTTTCCACGTGGCTTTTTTGGTTATAATGAAAAGCATGCTATATTGCTTTCGTTTGCCTCATGGAGCCCCGCTCTTTATCTCCCTTGGGCATTGTGGGGATTCTGCTTTGGCTGGAATGTGTATTCACCGGTTATAGCAAATATCGTTTTTCTCTCATTGACGCTGGCTGTATACGTCATTCTTACAAATCCCAAAGTCAATCAGCTTGTAGCATTTTCAGTCCTGTTTATATTATTCAGGCCTGTTACCAGGTATGCAATGTCGCTTGTACCGGAGACGATATGCCACTGCATGGCAATCTTAATAACATCACTGGGTATCAGCTATCAGAGGAAGGAAAAAGCGGTAAAACTTATTTTTATGTTTGCCTTTGCTTCTTACGCTATGCTTATGAGGCCGTATATGGTGCTTTTTATGGGCCTTCCGGTGTTCTTTTTGATCAAAAAAAGAAAAGCTGTAGGGGCTATAGCATCGGCTGTGATAGTGACGGTCACATCAGTCGGGTACTATCTGATCAATCATTATCTGCTTTCTCCCTATCTGGAACCGGTATTTTCCATTGAATGGCTCCGGGCTTTTCATAACGGGGGATTGGTATATGGGATAAAGGGAATCCTTTCTTTGCTGGGAAATGCGACGAAGGAATATATTTACTGGATCAGGGTGTTCTTCTCGGAAGGGAGGGCTCAGGGATCTTATTTTATAGTATTTTCAGGATTGACAGTTATCCTTATTTGGCAGCTGGTAACCGGATTGGTCAATGCAATAAGGCATAAAAAGGCCGGAAACCCCAAGGTGGAAGAAACAAAGCACCTTCCTGTGCTTGCAGGCATAACCATCAGCTTTATATTAATGCTATTTGCACTGCTTTTGATGTATAGTCTTGAAGATGGATCCAGACATTTGCAGATTTTTATTCTGGCTTCGTTTGTAGTGCTCAGCGCTTATCTGGAAAGGGATTATTCCAAAGTGATCATTTCCGCTCTTTTAATCCTTGCTGTATTTATAAGGCCTATAGCCGATTACGAGTCGGCTGTTCCATTTAAGACTGATGAAGCAGTTAATAAGGAGGCCTTTTGGACAGAAAGCTTCAGCTCCATGGAACTGAATAAAAAGGATGCCCCATCATTTGACAACACGGTTATGTGGGTTATAAACGATGTAAACGATACGACCGGCTTTGCCAGCGATTGGCGGATTCTTTATTATCTGCCGAAGGGATTTGGCATTAATGGAGTCCAAGGGACTTATGCCTACGATAATTATGACTCAATAAAATGCCGCTACATTATGGCTCCTAAAGGCGGACGGGTGGATGAACTGTGCAGATGTAGTGATTATAAGGTGATCGGCGAGGATGCTAAAACCGTTGTTTATGACAGGAAAAACGTTAAATAAACGAGTGAACTATATAGTAAATGGATAGTAAAAGAATCAGCAAATTTATAAATGTCGCCACTGCGATTATAATTGCAGGAAGCTTTCTGGCGGCGATCAAGTGTATTATTGTCGGATTTCAGATTGATGAGGAATATGCCTTTACCCTGTCATACCGTTTGATAAAGGGAGACAGGCTTTTGCAGGAGGTGTGGGACCCTCATCAAACATCAGCCTTTTTGCTTTCTGCCCTTGAGTGGATATGGATGAAGGTCACAGGCAGCAGTGACTATATCGTTATATGGTGTAGGGTGGCGACAACCGTTCTGCACACGTTGATCTGCTTATATCTCTACAAGACACTCGGATTATTCATAGACAGGAGCGAATCATCTTTAATCGCTCTAATAGTTTTTAACATTCTTCCCAAGAACTATATCATTCCCGAGTTTTCGCTTATGATGTCGTGGTTTTTGATGCTCATTGTGATATGTTTACTTCGCATCGAGTATTTTAAGCAGGTAGAGGGAGCGAGCTTGCGCACGGCAGCTTTGCCTGTGCTGCTCGGTTTATTCTCGGTGGGTCTGATATTATCATATCCTTCGTGTGTGATATTGATCCCGTTTATAATCATATATTTGATCATCAAAAGAAAGGACCACACAAAAGGGACTTTGTTAATAGCTTTAAGCACCATGGCGGCTTGTGCGATGGCATATATGCTGTATCTTTTATCCTATATGTCAGTGGCGCAACTGTTCGATAATGCAAAGGAGGCCATAAGGGCCTGCGGATCACACGGGGATGGACTGATAGGACATTTGAAAGTGCTTGGGAAAGATGCACTTGTATTTGCTGTAGGCGGAGCCGCGCTGGCTCTAGCTTCGTTTATTGTGCTTGGAATCACTTATCTGATTGGATGGGTTAAGGACAAGAAATGTGGGGAGAATAAAAGGGATTGTAAGAATTATAGGTTTTATCTAGGCATCCCGGTTGCACTTAGATTCACCTTGACTGCAACAGTTATCGGCCTTTTTGTTCAGGTATTGCTTGCAGCATTTCCGATTATTCCGATGCTATATGGATATGACAACTATTACTTTTTTTTGATTTTTCTGATCCCGGAGGTTTTGTATTTCATTAAATACAGGCCGAGAAAGAGCGGGATCACATTTTCATTGATATTAAATTTCATGGGATATATTTCGATTATGATTCTGACAAATATGAATTCATTTAGA
>JAIKXO010000173.1 GCA_024684065.1 Lachnospiraceae bacterium | reverse complement strand
AATAATAAAACTATATGACAGCCAGCTTGCCAGGCTGAAGAATCCATGGAAGGATCTGTACGTAGATACTGCATATGGCAGAACGCATATCGTGGAGACCGGTAATTTTTCCGGAGAACCGCTATTGGTCTTTCATGGTGGGAATGCTACCACGGCATATAATCTGCTTGCCTGTGATTTTATTATGAATGATTTTCATATATATGCCGTCGATATGGTAGGCCATCCGGGGAAAAGTGCAGAAACGAGTTTGCCGGCTAAAGGTTACGACTACGGGAACTGGGTCAGCGAAGTAATAGACGGCCTTAAGTATGATAAGATCAGCCTTTTCGGTGGATCTTTTGGGGCGGGCGTAATAGCCAAGACAATGTGTGTTTGCCCTGATAAGGTTAAGAGGGTTGTTCTATATGTTCCATCCGGAATAAAGAATGCTCCTGCAATAAACAGTGCAAGCATGATGCTGCCGATGATAGCTTATTGGGTTACCGGAAAAGATAAATGGCTAAAGAAATGTATGCTTCCGATGGCTATAACTGAAGACAATATCACGGATGACATATATGAAACAGCAAAGCGTAGCATTGACTATGTAAAGGTCAAGACCGGAATGCCAAGTGATGTGGATGAGAAGCTGATGAATGCATGTAATGCTCCCACCCTTGTCATGGCAGCTGAAAGAGACTGTCTTTTCCCGGGAAAAGGTGTTATTGAAAGAGCTAAGAGAATCATCCCTAATTGCAAGACATATCTTCTGGAGGGACGTGGACATATGAATTTTCTCGCGGAAGACGAAAAGAAGATGATAATAGATTTTTTAATAGAGTAAAAATCACAGTTTTACTGACCATTTAACCCTCCAAGTTCGATTCCTGTTTACCGGGAGTGTAATTATTTTTGGCACAGATCATTGGAAGTATAGTTGCCGAAGTGATAATGATAGCGGGTTATTTTGCCTATGAGTCGACCGTTCTCGGATACGGACTGGCGGCGTCCGCATCGATCGTCAGTAACGCCGTTCAGGGCGGAGTCTGCATAGTACTGGGTAATGCACTCATACAGGTACTCCTGAGGATACCGGCTATAGCCACGCTTAAGGATCCATCGTGATGACGCATGCAAGACTTCCGAGGTTACCTTTTGTTCCGCGGTGTGAATAGTATTTTTCAGGATGGCACATCGTACAATCACCGACTGTTTCGATGTGCTCCTTTTTTATTCCAAGCATAATGAATCTGTGCCGTACGACACCGCGAAGATCGAGCATGAACTTTGCATCCCTGCGTGAGTAATAATCTTTTGCCGCATTGCCTATCAGCGCTTCTACGGCATCGATCACTTCACCCCCGACTTCATAACAGCATCTGTCTATCGCAGGTCCTATCGCGATCCTGATGTCAGCGGGATCGCTTCCGAGTGACATGAATGCATCCGTCGCATTCGATAAGATCCATTCCGTCGGGATATTGTCCGTAAGCGGGACGGGCATCATCTTTTGTTGCGATGTGCACCGTGTTTTCATGCACCTGTTTGCCGCACACAAAACTTCGCTGCTTTATACCGCATGAATCAAGAAACCTACTCCAGTTCTCGGTAACCCTTGCCGGCTCGTCACCTCTGTTCATCCCGAGATTGAGCGATTCAAACATCCCGTCACTGACGCCGCCGCTTCGCGTCGAAAATCCGTGAGGACACGTTATTATCTTCGAGTGAAGCGTGTTGATATCAGATGTCAGATCCTCATACCTTACGAGCTCGTCGCCCCTGTACTCAACGAGCATGTCTATACGCTCGCGCCCTTCAAGAAGAGGTTTGATAAAATACCTGTCGCCTTCCCATGTCGGAAGTTCAAGGACCTTTTCGGCAGCAACCCATTTCAGTTCGCCTTCATCGCATTTCTCTTTCAGCGTCCCGGTATAGCCTGTCGCCGAATAAAGATACATATCCTCGTCATCCCATGTATCGGAGACAAATTTCACGACTCCGTGCAGATGATGATCGGTCAGCGTCAGACCGGTCTCTTCATACACCTCACGCACCACGCATTCGTCCGCAGTCTCACCTTCTTCGAACTTTCCGCCAACCCCGATCCATTTACCTTCGTTGAGGTCGTTTTCCTTGGCAGTGCGGTGGAGAAGGAGATATTCGTTTTTTTCGTTTTTTATGTAACAAAGTGTAGTATTGATCATGCAGGTTATTATATCACGTTAGAATTGAGTACGCGATAAAAATACCTATAGCGATAATTCTAGATGGGTATGTAAATCTGACGATTTTCCTGTGTCAATTCGAGCTGGTTATTCTTTATGTGAATCTCGGTTGGATTTGTGATTTCAAGTGTTCTGAATGACATTGCTTGCCTCCTTCTACTGTTATTTGTGCAAACTACTACAAGAAGTATATCATGGTCTTTTTATTAACTTTTTTGACCCCTTTTTGACTGCCCTCGAGACAATCCCTTAAATTGCTGCCATAAATCTGTAAAATATTATAACACATATGTGTAAGACGTTATACCACATAAATGTAAAACAGAATTGCGCACATATGTTAAATGAAGTATAATCACCCTTGAGGTGAATAACATATGGATAATATAGAAAAGATATATCGCAACCGAATAACTGATTCCGCGTTAGAACTAAAGCTCGAGGCTTTTGGTGCAACATTAATCGTGGGACCAAAGGGTTGTGGAAAAACAACAACTGCAAAGCATTATGCAAATAGCTATATAGAGTTTCAAGATGAAGATACCCGAGAAGGGCTTTTGTCCGTTGCCGAAAACATGCCTTCAAAGCTTCT
>JAIKXO010000165.1 GCA_024684065.1 Lachnospiraceae bacterium | reverse complement strand
TGGGGTGAGCCGGCAGGGAGAGAGATTTTATGAATGAATTTTATCAGGGAGATATTATTAAGATCACAGGTTTTAAAAGGCAGCTATTTGTTATAGTCAGTAAAAATGCTTTCATAAAGGCAACGGGAATATTTCACGTGTGTCCTGTGATTCAAGGAATCCAGGCGGGTCCTTTGCACATCCCGGTTGTCGGGAAAAAGGGTGAGTCCGGAACTGTAATATGTGAGCAGATAAAAGCAATAGATCCTAAAGCAAGAGTGTGTAAAAGAGTGGATATCCTGGCATATGAAGATATTATGAATATTTCCGATGCGGTACAGGGCATTTTTGAGTACGATTGATAATACATTACTATCTTTTTCGAAAAGCTTGACAAACTAATTCAATAATGATAGTTTATACATGTTAGCGAACAATGTTAGCAAATATAGTTAGCATAAAGGTCAGGACATGCCGAGAGATAAAACAGTTAATCATATTAAGATAATGGCGGCGGCCAAGGAAGAATTTCTGGAGCGTGGTTATGAGAAAGCGTCCATGCGCGGCATTGCGGACCGCTGCGGTCTGACTGCAGCCGGGATCTACAGGCATTGTGTAGATAAGGAGGATCTTTTCTGCCAACTGGTTTCTCCTGCTGAGGACAAGCTTAAGGAATGGGCTAGAGGACACATGCGAAGGTATGAGGAGCCCGTGAAGAAGGGCAAGAAGATCACATGGCAGGATTCCAATATTGATATGATGAGAGAACTTGTATATCCGAATATGGAAGACTACCATCTCCTGGTTGCAAAATCAAAGGGGAGCAGGTATGAAAACTTCCTCCATGATATGACAGAGGAATCACAGAATAAATTTCTTTCATATCTGGAAGAGTTAAGAACAGTCGGGATAAAAACACCCAATATATCACCGCGGCAGCTACACCTATTGATGACGGCATATATAACGGCCTTGTTTGAACCTGTTGTTCACAATTACTCTTATGAAGAAGCAGTTGACGCGCTTGAGACACTTGAAAAATTCTTTTTACCCGGCTGGAAACAGCTGATGGATCTGTAAAGCAAAATAAAATATAAGAAATACACACTCACCGTCCGGTCCCGTAATGGGATCGGGCGGTGAGGGCGTTTTAGGGGTTAGCTAACAAAAACCCCCTATTGTTAACAAAAAAGAAAGGGCAGGAAAAACAATGAATCAAGAAGCAACAAAAGAAGAAAAGAAATGGTTTGGCACGTTGCTTTCCTATGCGAAGGGCAGCGGCGGAAGGCTGGGGGCATCGGTTATCTTTTCCATGGTCAGTCTTATCGCGGGACTTGTGCCGTATTATCTTGTGTACCGGATACTGGACAGATATATAGCCGGAACCCTTGACAGAGCATATGTGCTTAACATGAGTCTGACAGCGGTTCTTGCGTATCTTGTAAAAGTAGTCTGCTTCGGGATATCTACGGGGATATCGCACTATGTAGCATTTAACGTGCTGGAAGGATTAAGGCTTAAGGTGGCGGATGTCTTTTTAAAGGCTCCGCTCGGAGATGTTACCGCTCACTCGATCGGAGAGATCAAAGGCGTGATCGTGGATAAGATCGAAGATATCGAGCCGCCGTTAGCACACGTGGTTCCGGAGGGCGCGGGACATATCCTGCTTCCTGTCGTGTGTTTCATTGCTCTTGCCATGGTCGATATACGTGTTGCCCTGGCGGCTCTTTTGGCGCTCCCTTTGGGACTTGTCTTTATGGCGCTTACCTTTAAACTGAGCGGAAAGAATATGACAAAATACCAGGAAGCAAACGCACATATGAGCAGCATGATAGTTGAATATGTTGAGGGTATAGAGGTCATAAAGGCTTTCGGAAGGGCCGGGGTGAGCTATGAGAAATTTGCAGGTTCGATAAGGAACTACAGGGATTTTGTTATTGAGTGGATGGAATCAACCTGGGTAACGATGAAGCTGGCCTTTGCCTTTATGCCGGCGACTTTGCTCGGTGTGGTGCCGGTAAGCATCCTTCTTGTAGGGAAAGGAAGTATGACGGTTTCCCAGATGGCGCTATCCGTGATGCTTGCCATGTCAATGGTCATCAGTATGGCAAAGATAGAGATCTTTTCAAATGGCTTAAGGCAGATGCAGTATACGGTGCTTGAGATCCAGAAGCTGTTAAATATAAAAAGCCTGCCAGAACCCGAAAAGGAAAAACTTCCCGATAATTATTCTATCGAACTTAAGGATGTACATTTTGCGTATGATGAAGAAGATGGAGAGGTGCTTCACGGGATCGATCTGTCGATGAAGGAAGGAAGCTTTACAGCACTTGTCGGACCGAGCGGGGGCGGAAAGTCAACAGTGGCGAAGCTGATCGCAAGGTTCTGGGATGTAAGCAGCGGAAGCATCAGTATAGGCGGCGTGAATATAAAAGACCTTAGGGTCACGTCCTTGGCTGATATAGTGAGTTTTGTAACCCAGGATAATTTCCTCTTTTCCAGATCCATAATGGAGAATATCAGGCTGGGCAATCCGGATGCCACTGATGAAGAAGTGATCCGGGCGGCAAAGGCGGCATGCTGTGATGAGTTCATACGCAAGCTTCCCGACGGATACAACACTTCGGCAGGAGAGGCAGGAAAGCGCCTGTCCGGAGGTGAAAGACAGAGAATAGCCATAGCCCGGATGATGCTTAAGAATGCGCCCGTGGTGATACTGGATGA
>JAIKXO010000102.1 GCA_024684065.1 Lachnospiraceae bacterium | reverse complement strand
TCATTAGCCGTAGTAACAACGAACTGTGAGAAGTCAGCAGAAGCCATAGTAGCAAGGAAGTTCCTGTAATGGGAATGGAGCGAAGGGCTGAACAATCAATCAGTTGAAGTACGTTCCACTTCGTAGCCTGAGCATACGTCTGTCGATGACTTCAAAGGCGGTAAAGGCAAAAGGGGCAGAAAGGAAACAACGCATGGACACAAGTAGTCTCATGGAGCAGATACTAAGCAAAGAAAATCTCAATGCGGCGTACCTGCAAGTCGTCAGAAACAAAGGTGCGGCAGGCGTGGACGGTATGACCGTTGAAGAGCTTGACGCATACCTTTTGGAAAACGGCGAAAGCATCTTCCTTGGTACAGCGCCGGAACCAGATAAAGCCGGAAGCCTTTTCTGATCTGTTTTACAACTTTTCGAAGAATATTCCAATACGGAACACCTTCTGCGGATATCAGATCCTCGCCTGTGATGGTTCTCGCCTTAATCTCCCTTATGATCCTTCCAATCCTCTTACCTTTATCCAATGTACAGAGGGGCGTAAGGGAATCAACCAGCTTCATATGAACGCCCTTTATGACCCGCTAAATGATATCTTCTTTGATGTAGAGCTTCAGGGAATCCATGATATGAACGAAAAAGAAGCTTTTACTGTATTTCTCGGCAAACATGCCCATGCGGGTCGAAAGCGCATCTATATCGCTGACAGAGGTTATGCCAGCTACAATATCTTCGCTCATTGCATCCACAATGAGCAGTTGTTTCTTATCCGGGTCCCTGAGACATTTGCAAAAGACATTTGTACAATCTGCCCTCCCCGGTTCGATGGCCCTTGTGTCGATGCAGAAGTAACTGTTCATATTGGGCGCCGAAATACTAAGAAATATAACCAGTTGGAAAATTACCACTGCATCCCATCTTCCGGCCACTATGATTTTGTGGAGGCCAGAACAGACGGCGTAGACAGTCTAAAGATCCGTATCCTGAAATTTCCGACCGGACCGGATATTTAAAAGAAACATCCGGCGCCAGTCGGCTGACACGCTAACCTACAGATAAATCCCCCTAACCAGAATACCTTTCAGTAGGCAGCCCCATAATGACTGTCTGTTTGCCTTTTTCAGAAACAGGTATTTTTGACCGTAAACCCGAGAACTGGCTGTATTCTATCGGGACTTATCTTATTTATTATAGTATACCATTTTTGAATATAATGCTATCTAAATGACATTGGGACGGTTCCACGTTTCGGAATGAATGAAACGCGAAACCGTCCCCTGTTTCTTTTTCAAAAAAAATCTAAAAACCTATTGACATAGTAGGTATATTATGATATCTTAAGCCTCGGGAATTTGTTAAGGAAGAATAAACGAAAGGAACGAAAATGAAAGCAGTATCAGTACAGGCGAAGATGTGTTGTAAAAACAGCTGCTCCCGGACACGAAGGTTGTCAGGGGCTTCGATATGCCATCCGCCTTGTTGCTGTTGAAGCCTTTCTAATAGCCTTTATGTCAGGGAGCCGAAGGCTCCTGTTTTTTTGCCCGGCGTTCGTGCGGGGATTTACATCCCCGGCGGCCGACGGAGAAACAAATTCCCGCGGATCAGTGAGTTTAAACTCATATCTGTAACGATGGATACTATCGGGTCTGCAGAGGACGTTTAAGGAAAAACTGATTAATTCAGTTTTTCCTTAGCTGCCTCCGGCAGGGCGTTGTGTGCCGGTGGCACACGCTTAACGCCAGAAAATGGCATAGGAAAGGCACTTCGTTCCTGCCAGCTTATTCGACATTTGTAAACAAATGTCGAATTGGTTTCGCGCGGGAAACGCTTTGATCAGCGTTTCCTTAATATATTAAAGGGGAAAACCCTTAAGACAGGAGGAGATTATGATTAAGAAATCGAATGTACTTAAGAAGATCATTACGTCAGCCATAGCGTCATTATCGCTCACCGCCGTTCTGGCCGGATGCGGCGATGCGGGGAGCGCTCAGGCAGGAGCGCCGGCAGCTTCACAGTCGGAAGCTGAGAACGGAGGGAATTTCAGGACGCTTGATGAGATAAAGGAATCCGGAGAGATCAATATCGGCGTCTTTTCCGACAAGAATCCGTTCGGCTATGTTGATGAAAATAATGAATATCAGGGATATGATGTGTATTTTGCACAGAGAATAGGTGAGGATCTCGGTGTTACGGTCAATTACGTATCAACGGAGGCCGCTAACCGCGTATCCTATCTGGAAACCGGCAAGGTGGATATTATCCTCGCAAACTTTACAGTGACCGCGGAGCGCGCGGAAAAGGTTGATTTTGCGCTTCCATATATGAATGTCGCGCTTGGCGTGGTATCGCCGGACAGCCGTGTGATCACGGATCTTTCAGAGCTTAAAGATGAGGACGAGGTGATCGTTATATCCGGGACTACCGCGGAAACCTATCTCGTAGAAAACAATCCCGAGATCAGGCTTCAGAAATACGATACCTATGCCAATGCGAAGACCGCTCTTGAAAACGGGAATGCGGCCGCATGGGCAAATGATAATACGGAAGTTATAGCATATGCGCTTCAGAATCCCGGATACACGGTGGGAATCCCGGAGCTCGGCTCACAGGATAC
>JAIKXO010000096.1 GCA_024684065.1 Lachnospiraceae bacterium | reverse complement strand
GCTGCAGTATTTTGTCTGGAATAATGATTATTATGAGGTAACGGAAGGAGCCTTTTCTGCGCCTGTATATGTCGATGCCTATATGGACGACCGAAGCTTTAAGACCAGGTTCTTAAACTGCTATAATATCGAATCGGACGGCGAGGGTCTGTATATTTTTCCTTTGGAGGAGGATTATTACGGCAGCAATGAATCGGGGTACGATATTCCGTTTGTATGGATAAGAAGGTATGACGATATTCCCGTCGATGCAGGTCAGTTTGTGGAAGAATCGGATTATACGATGTTAGCCGAGTCTTTTGGAGTGGAAAATGTAAAGATCGGTTCTGAAGTGGAGTTTGAGATCGGCGGAAGAGAGATTTCGGGAATGAACTATACCGTGGAAGATTCCGAAAATGACGGTTCTGATGCCAGATATTTCCAGTGCCTCGCGTTTAAAGAGGATGATGTGATTATGGATTTCACGGTCTATTACTGGGATGATGTAAAGGATACGATCATGGGGATCAGGGATGCGGCAATGGAGAACCTTGAGATTCTCGATCCCGAGGAGGAAGAAGACTACGACGAGGAGGAAAGATTTCTTTCCGAGGTAAAGCCGGATAATCTTCTGCTTGACTTCTGCAATTCCGAGGAGCTTTCGCACTGGTTTGAAACAAGCCTCAGGAAGCTGCCTGACAGGCTTGTATACACGGCGGATTCCTGGACGGAAATAGAGGATCCCGAGCTTATCCGCCGGATCCTTGAAGCCCTGAAGACCGTCCGTATCGGAGACGTTTCAGATGCCCATGTCGGAGCCTCGGGAAGGCAGATCTTTGATTTCCATAACTCCTACGGCGGTGATTATGTTTCGTTTATGTTTTTCCAGGATACCTTTGACTGGGGTTATGAAAGCTATGATGTGCTGGATTGGGGCGACCTTAAGGATATAAAGATCCCTGAAAGAAACAGCGGTTCGGATTGAAAAAATGCTTCCGGACGCCGGCTTGATAAGTAAGGCCCGGCGCATATAAAAAAAGTATTTCTATCCCTTGTTTTCGTGCTATAATATCCTGTGTGAGTATACCTGTGCCGCACAGGATATTTTTTTGGGGGTGGATATGGGAAAAGACAATCTAAAGAGTTATAAGATCTTTAAAATAATTCAACTGGCAATATTGATCATTTTTGCAATAGCCTTCTTCTGTTATCTTCATTTTGATCCCGTTCTGAAAAACAATCTTTATTCAAATAAGAACCTCCTGACTATCTGTATTTTTTTGTGGGCGTTTATGATATACAGTGCCATAGCCCTTTTCTTTGACTTCATGCAGATAGAGAGAAATATCGTGGATGTGCATTCCCTGAATGAGGCCGCCTATCTTGACAGGCTCACCAGGCTTCCTAACAGGAATACGGTGGATCTGCTCATCGAGAATTATAAGGATAAGGATATATCAGGCGCCGCCGGAGCCCTGGTGACCATTTCCAACCTGGCAGAGATAAATGATAAAAAGGGCAGGGAAACCGGAGACGAGTCGATACTTAAGTTCTCAAGGATATTTGAGAAGATCGGCGATCAATACGGCTTTGTCGGCAGGAACGGAGGGAATGAGTTTCTGGTTGTTATTGATAACTGCGATGCCGATAAGATGCAGAATTTTGTCAACGACTTAAGCCAGGCCCTTCAGAATGAGTTTGGCTCGGAAAACCCTGAAGAGGTTCCTGTGAAGATTTCCTTTAACTATGCGTTAAATACCGAGGAAAAGGCTTCCAATATGACTGAGTTTATTTCCCGGATCTACAGAAAAATGAATTGAAAGCAAAGATAAATAATGGCTAACTTTAACCATGATTACATAGGTAACTTGGTTATGCGGGCCCAGGCGGATGATTCAGACGCTTTTGCGGAGCTGTATGCCCTGACTTATAAGCATATCTACAACTATGCGGGGCATTATCTGAGAGATGAGTATCTGGCTCAGGACGCTATGCAGGAGACCTATGTATCCGCACTGAAAAATATACGTAAGATCAAAGAACCGTCCTTGTTTGTAGCCTGGCTTAACCAGATCTGTTTCCATGTCTGCTTCGATATGTGCAAAAAAAGTGATGCGAACTATGACACCACGACATCCTCGGAGCTGCTGGAAATAATAAAGGACGAACATACCTACCACGACCCCGTAATAAGCTACGAGGACAAGGAAGAGACGCTTAATCTGAAAAAGGCTGTAGGAGAGCTTCCTTTCAACGAACAGCAGGTCATCGTAATGCGTTACTACAATGACATGAAGCTGGAGGAAATCGCAAGCGCCATGGGTGTTTCCCGCAGCTCGGTAAAGAGGTATCTGATATCCGGGCGTGAGAAGCTTAAGAAGAAGCTTACAGCGGAGGTGGGGTCATGATAGGAAGAAAACGATACAGCATGGATCTAAAGAGCGCGGACGCGACTCTTCAGAGTGTTTTAAAGGAATGCAATAAAGAACCGAATACAGTTCCCTTCGACAGACTTGTGCATATGAACACCGTAAACGTGGCGTTTGCTAAGATATGCAGGATAGCAAGTCTTTGTTTGCTTGTTTTGATTTCCGTCTCTCCCCTTGCGTTCATTGATACCGGGTTCAGTGTTAAGAATTCCGGCCTGATGGAAAAGATAATAGTCTCCGACCATGAGCTTTATTCCGACCATTTTGTGCTCCGTTTGAGTGGCGATAATATCGAATATGATGATATTTATGCGGTACAGAGCGACGGGGATTATATTTTCCCTTCCGCCACGGACAGGGAGACCGGCGAAGTCGTTTTTCCATTCGAGGGCAAGACGCTCAACATTTATATACCAGATTCCAACGGAAAGGTCCTTCAGGCTATTTTAAGTGCGGAATAAACGATATAAAAAAAGAAGTATATCATACAAAAGATACCGGTCTGTCTTTAACAGGTCTGTTACGGTTCTGTGCCTGTGCGTTTTGCTTTCCGGTCTGTCCGCATGCAATAAAGCTGCAGACTCAAGGGCTCTCAGGGAGGGAAAGACGATAATCACCTCCGAAAGCAATGGCATTCGCGACAATACCCCTGTTGTTCTTATCCCTTCCTACGGCGGGGATGATATCCTCGGCAACGAAAAGATAAGCATAAATATCAGCAATGCTTCAGAGGGCTATATCGTCGTAAACTATAAAGGCGATGCTGTCCGCGCGAAGATGCAGCTTACCGGCAACGGACAGGTTACATACACTTATGATCTTTATCAGGATGAGTTCGAGGTGATCCCTCTTACTGCCGATTCCGGAACTTACGTATTAACGATCTACGAGAATATAGATGCAAACCAGTATGCGACGATCTTTTCATCCGACTTTGACGTGACGATCACCAATACCTTCGGACCGTTTCTTTACCCGAACATGTTTGTATATTTCAATAAGACTTCAAAGGTCGTGGCTATGGCGGAAACGCTTGCTAAGAACGCGCCAAGCGACTTAGAGGTTGTTGCCAGGGTATATCAGTATGTCATGGATAATGTCAGTTACGATCATGAAAAGGCTGAGACGGTCGAAAGCGGATATATCCCTGACGTCGATGAGATAATGGAAATAAGAAAGGGCATATGCTTTGACTATGCGGCAATGATGGCAGCCATGCTGAGGAGCCAGAGAATACCCGCAAGGCTTGAGATCGGCTATGCGGGCGATGCATATCATGCCTGGCTGAGCGTATATACACCTGATACCGGATGGCTCGAGGGAGTGATAGTTTTCGACGGAAAGACCTGGTCGCTTGTTGACCCCACCTTTGCCGATAATGCCGAGAATGCGGCGGATTTTGGAGACTTTATAGGAAGCGGGGATAACTACTTTAC
>JAIKXO010000077.1 GCA_024684065.1 Lachnospiraceae bacterium | reverse complement strand
GCCACACCCGAGCCTCGCGAGGAGGGTACCAGCTTCGTGCAGGAGAACCCGGACATCATCCTTGTCTCAATCGAGTACCGGCTGAACGCGCTCGGATTTCTTCGCCTTTCACACCTGCCGGACGGAGCGGATTACCCGGATTCACAGAATCTTGGCCTTATGGATCAGCTGGCGGCGCTGAAGTGGGTTCACGAGAATATTGCCGGATTTGGCGGCGACCCTGACAACGTGACTATCTTTGGACAGTCCGCAGGAGGCGGCTCCGTATCCCTGCTGCCTTTGGTGGAGGGCTCGCATAAGTATTTCAGGCGCGTCATCGCCGAGAGCGGATCGCCTGCGTTCTGCAGGTCAACGGAACAGTCGATCTGGTGTACGAATACGCTGATGGAGGAGCTGGGCTGCAAAACCGTTGCCGACCTCATGAAGACTGACGTAGACAAAATCGTACAGGCTGCGTCGAAAGTGCTTTCGATGCCTATTACGGGCCCTGAGCGCGACGGTAAATTCCTGCCTCTGGAGACGTTTGACGCCTACGAGAAGGGTGCGGCAAAGGATCTTGACATCATGCAGGGCTGCACGAAGGACGAATGCAGTTACTTCGTGGCCGGGTTCGGCGTGGAGAACTTCATGCCGTGGGCGGAGAAATGCCATGCCGAGAAGCTCGCGCAGTTCACCGAGGAGGAGAGGAAGCTTGCTGAGAGCTATATAAAAGACCTTCCGGGCGAGGATTATGATAAACTCAGTCATTTTATGGATCAGTACTGGTTTAACGCACCGCTTATCAGAACGGCAGAAAACCAGGTCAAGGGCGGTGGAAAGACATACGTCTACTATTTCAGGGTAGAGTCTTCCATTCCAATGATGAAGAGCGGACACGCGATAGAGCTCTCGGAGCTGTTCAACCATGCTGAGGAGACCTTAGTCACGGGAAGACAGTTCGACAAAACTTTTTCCAGGACGATGCGGAAAATGTGGGGGCAGTTCGCTAAGACCGGCAATCCTTCTCTTTCTGCTGACATTTCGCCTGATGGCAAAGCTAAGGAATGGCCGCTTTATGACCTTACGGATAAGTACGTGATGGTCTTTGACGAGTTCGACATCCGTGCTGAGAAGGAGTCCGCCATGCGTATCGTGGATTGGGACAGAACCTACTTCATGACCAGGTACTACGTCCGTTAGAGAGAAGTAAAGAAAGTCAATTGACATATTATGGGGCAGTTCGGAAGATTTCGGACTGCCCTATTAAGACAGATACTTAGGATGCAGGAGCGAATCACGCATCCCTGCAAATAAAAAAAGGAGGAAACGAATAAAATGGACGAAACAGGTAAACTTCCAGGCGGAAACAGTGCGGATCTCGTTGTCTATGGCAAGATATTTACTTCCGAGAATCAGACAGTAGAAGCATTTGCCGTAAAGGACGGCAGGTATGTCTATGTAGGTGACAGAAAGGGAGCCAGGGCATTTATTGAAGAAGGAAAGACTGAAGTTATCGATCATACCGGCAGGGGTCTTGTGATGCCTTCCTGCGGCAACGGCCATGCACATTATTTTACAGGTCATGCCATGCCTATGGTCGGAACGGTCGTCAGCGGTCAGGATAGCGTGGATAAGTTCCTCAATGAGATCGTTCCCGCCACAGTTAAGAAAGCAAAGGAAAACGGGATAAAGACTGTATTCGGTTTCGGCTGGAATTACCATACCTTTTCAAAGAATATGCCCACCCGTCAGCAGCTGGACGCCATAAGCACCGATATTCCAATCTACTTTGCCGATGAGGAAGGCCATAAGGGGCTGGTGAACACCATTGCCCTGGTTAGCGCAGGGATCATGAAGGAAGACGGCACAGTACTAAAGACAGAGATCCGCGGAGGCGAGATAGAAATAGGTCCCGATGGTACACCCACCGGTTTCCTCAAGGAACAGGCAGGAACGTATGTACGTTCCTTCCTTGACAATGACAGGCTTTTCTCGGTAGATGTTGCAAAAGCAACTATAAAGACGATTCAGGATCAGATGCTGTCAGAGGGATACACGATGTATATGGACGGATGGTCTCAATATTTCTATAACGACCATTTCTATCAGGCTGCCAGACAGGTGGACGAGGCCGGTAATATGCACTTTATATTGGGCTTAAGCTACGAGATCGAAAGCTGGATGGATGTGGATAAGGCCCTTGCCGGAGCTGATGAGGTCAGGAAATACGCCACAAATCATGTATTAACGAACTGGGTCAAGCTCTTTATGGACGGTACGGTTGAAGGCGGTACGGGATTTGTGGATCCGTTATATCCCGACGGGCATCAGGGCCTCGTCAACTGGACGGAAGAGGAGACTACGGACATTACGCGCAAGGCTAATGAAAATGGCCTGTCCATGCACATACATACAATGGGAAATAAGGCCGTGAATCAATGCGTTAACGCATTCATTAACGGCGGAAAGGATGAAATGCGTAATACTATCGTGCATGTGCGTAACGTTGATCAGTCCGACTGGCAGCGTATGGCGGATCATAATATCTATGCAACAGCCGGCATGCTCTGGCATAATATGCCAAACGGAGCGGTTGAGATCCTGAAAACCATAGTCCCTGCAGGTATGGAGGACAGATCGTATCCTATGAAGACATTTTTTGATTACGGCATCAATGTGTCCTCACACTCGGATTTCCCCGCGCTTTCCGGCTGCCCCGACGATCCCTTCGGTATTATGGAGATCGCGGTTACAGGCGTGCACCCCGCTGTTAAGGGAGAATCATGGTGGCCCGATGAGCTCCTGACCCGCGAACAGGTCATAACCGCGCTGACCATTAACTGCGCAAAACAGCTGTTTATCGAAGAGGAAAGAGGAAGCATAAGTGTGGGCAAATATGCAGACTTCCTCTTAGTTGACAAGGACGTGCTGTCCTGCCCGGCGGATGAGATACACACTGCCAGGGCTCAAGCGACCTACTTCGAGGGGAAGAAGGTTTACTCCGCATGACACAGTGAACAATTTCAGACAAAACCGCAAAATCATCCCCCGGCAGTTTTTTTACGAACTGCCGGGGGGATTGTTATATACCGGCTTTGTCATTGGAATGGTATTGCAGGCGTTTTTGTGGCAGGCATCGTGGTATATTATCACGGGATTTACAGGGGCAAGGATGCTCCTTATCCTGGTGGTTTTTACGGGGATCCTGCAAAGAATAACAGACAGCTGGTCAGAAAAAGGTATACGGTTCCTGATAGAATGCGAGGACTTTCGGATCCGCCTCGAGAAAGAAATCGGAAATAAAGAAGCGTTGTACGTCGAGCTGATCAACCTTATAGTAAAAGTTTCTAACCATCTTTTGGAAGAACACAAAGTAACGAAGAAAGGAGTCAAGGATGTCTCGTACGAGCTGCGAAATGCATTGGGATTCCACTATTCAAGCTTCCCCATTTCACCTTTTGCGACGGAATGCTCGATCCAAAGCCTGAGCGAGTCTGCCGTCAGGGAGATCTGCTCTAACTTTTTCTTGATGTTTAGGAAGTCCGGGATCTCATCCTCCGCGATCCTGCTGTCTGCGGCAATCTCAATAAACCGATCCTTTTCCTTTTCAAGGGAATTCAGGGTGGACAGGACTTCAAGAGTGATCTGGGTCAGATCCTTTAATTCGACCTCCGGGACATATTCCTTCCCGATAGGACATTTATGGGAGCAGAAGTAGTTACACAGGGAAGCATCCTTATAGCATTTCGACATGGCAAGTATCTCCTCGGGATGCGGTTCCGTCCGCTCGTTCTCGATCTTTTCTATTCTGTCGGCGGATATGAATTCCATCTGTTCGGAGGCCTGCTGTCTAGTAAGCCCGGCGGATTCCCTGCTGTTCTGGTATGTATTCTTGTTTTCCTTTACAGATTTCTTTCCCATCATCGGCTCCTATAGGATATTTTATTTCGTTGATCCTGCTGAATTAGGATCTCCTAATTCGCTAAATCGGCTGTTTATTGTTAGCTGATTATAGTATACTATATCTGTATCATAAAGCAAAAGGAAATGAAAAGGGGGATAAACCGATGGATGTCAGAGAGCGGCTTATGAGGATCCGGATCATAGAGAAGATGAAGGAACCGAAGCTTAAGGCATACGGCAGCAGGCTGGGGATCAGGGATGTATCCAAATCTGATATGATAAAAAAATCAGACAAAAAAAGGAGGAAGAACGATGATCATTACAACAACGGAACAGATTGGGAAGAATTATGAAGTATTGGGAATTGTCAAGGGGAGCACTATCCAGACAGTAAATGTGGTCCGGGATCTTGGCGCAAGCCTCAAGACTATCGTAGGCGGGGAGCTTACAAAATATAACGAGATGATGGATAACGCCAGAAAGATAGCCAGCGAGCGGATGGTGAAAGAGGCAGAGGCCCTGGGAGCTGACGCCATTGTCGGAATGAGATATTCCTCAGCCTCTATCATGCAGAGCGCGGCCGAGATCATGGCATATGGGACGGCAGTAAGATTTATCTGACAGTTATTCACCCCTTTTTCTTTCCCTGCGGTCTGTTTTCCTGCGTATCTGCTCCACGATCACGCCGAAAAGACCCTCCAGGGCAAAATAAAATATGGCTATGGCGATCAGAGGGAAAAACGCTTCATAGGTGCGGCTCCGTATGATATCACCTGCCTTGGTCAGATCCTGAACGGCAATATAACCTACTATGGCTGTTGCCTTGATCAGGCCGGTTATCTCACCTTTATGCCCACAAGTGATATCATGAGAAGCGGCCATGACGGATATTCCACTGATCATGAGCACAGGAAACATGATCAGTATGATCGATCTTATTAAGGATTTCTTTCCCATCATCGGCTTCTTAAGGTTTTATTGCAGTATACTCTTTTAAGGCATTCTTCAGATATTCATATCTTAAGCGTTTTTCCTCATTGGCGAAGTGGACATCCCTGGACTGTTCGGGATTGTTGCCGTAATCCAGCCTTTCATCACCGAACTGCTCGCTGGTCAGGTCAAATACCCTGCCTTCCACCTCATTGTAGCAGTGGAAGGTGCCTCCCTCACGAGGGATCCCGTAAACCCTGCCTCCGAAGATATCCTGCGCAAGGAAGGCAGTGATGGAGCACTGGCCAAGCGTCCTGTTTTCGTCGCTGTAATGACAGCGAAGTCTTGGCGCGCAGGTATATTCGCACCATATTCCGCACAGGGCGTCGTATAGCTCTCCGGGGCTGTTAATTCCCGGATACTCGTCTGTGACAGGCTTAACATCCGACACTTCGTGGCCGTAATAATTCCTCACAATGGACCTCCTCATAGGATTACTAAACAGGCAGCCGAAAGTATTATAACATACAGTATCCCCTTTCGAAACCTTTTGGCTTTCCGGACGCAGTTGAAAAAACAGGGGAAATATAATAAAATCACCACTATCAGTCCGATTAGGTAGTTAAGCTATAAAACCATGTAGATTGAAAGCAAAACAAACTGCTGATTTTCCTTGATTTTTAGCCATTTTTCGCTTGTATTATAGTATGGCATCTGGTACAATAATTAGGTAGTGAT
>JAIKXO010000076.1 GCA_024684065.1 Lachnospiraceae bacterium | reverse complement strand
TATAATTTGCCACATATCCCACCTTATGATCACTTTCAGGATTGAAGGTACGCTCGTCCACAAGCATCCTGCTCTCTACATTACTGAAATACTGGTTGAGACCGGTTTTAGCCTGTTCCTTGCAATACTCTTCAACCACCTCTGGGTTATCATAGGCCTCTGAAATACTTATGTCTGTTACTCTGGGATTGACTATTATTACGGCTCCGTTGATATCTGAATAAACATGATAATTGGTCTTATGGGAGCTTTCGAAGAACCTGTCTGAGGGCACGGGCATTCCCATATGGATATCCTCGATCTTCAGCACATCATTGAGAGCCGTGGTCTCAGGGGGATATCCTCCCGGCATCATAAGGGCGTCATTTGCATTATGGGCAGTAAAGGCATCCAGGATAGCCAGCGCATTATCCAGGGTTTCGGAATTATCAGTGACCATAACAATGACTTCCTTATATTTATTCTCACTGTTTGGCTCGATCCAGGCCATGGCCGCCCCGTATCCGAAGGCTTCGGATTTGTAGGTGCAGGTATAATGGTACTTATCCGGACTGTCCATATCGATCTCAGCGGACTCTTCACTGATGAATTCCACTCCGTTCATAAAGGTATAAATATATTCCTGGGTGTTTTCAGAAAGCTCCTGCTGCCTGTCCTTCGCAGGCGCAATGCCGACATCCTCTTTCCCGAGAGGCTGACCGTCGAACAACCAGTCTATCAAAGCAATGTCTACGCCGTTGTATTCGTCTTCCTTGCCTTCCTCACTGAAGCTGATAAGCACATCATCATCGGCGGTTTTCTTCTCCGAAACAGCGGTATAAACGCTGTCTGGATATGAAATCTTAATATCATAGCCCGCTTCCTTTGATACATATTCTCCGGTAAACTGGGCCTCTGCAACGGATCCTGCGTCACTTTTCTTGCTTCCGCCGCCCTTTCCAAGAGCAAATACGGCAATAAGGATCACCACAACAGCGGCTCCTATCCCGATAAATATGGGAGTCCTGGACTTTCCTCCTGAAGCGGCCGGTTTTTTCGAAGCCTCTTCCAGGGCGCGCTTTTCTTCCTCGGCCTTACGCTTCCGGTCTTCAACCTCCTGCTCCATCCTGCGGACTTCCGCTTCTGCAGCGTCTCTCTTTGCCTGTTCTTCTTCAGCCTTTCTCCTGGCCTCTTCCTCTGCCTTTTTCTTTTTCTGGGCTGACACAAACAGCGCAGCCGTCTCCTCACTGTTGTTGTTCAGATTTTCGTCACTCATATGATCTCTCCCTTCTGTTCCGCCATATTTAAGATCTCGTCATGGCTTAACTCCACATTTCCAAAGCGCACAAAAATACCGTTGGTCACCACGCTGTTCCAGGTCTCCTCATCGGAAAGCTTCTGGAACCGGACCTTGTCCAGATGCGGCTTCATATCCAGGAGCAGACGGCTCCCCGATACAAAATCGATCTGCAGGACATGGTCCGGAAGCGGCTCTACGGCTGAAATATACTTTCTGTCCAAATCCGTGCCCCCTTCTGAAAATAGTTATAAAAAATCCATCGTGCAGAATTTTACAATACGAAAAGTAAAAATCCTATTAACCTTTGGTTAGTGATTTGGAATACGGATTGACATTAAATGACAGATGGCAATATAACACAAAACATCCGCAAGTCCTTGTGGCGTGCGGATGTTTTGTGTTATATTAAACTTCGGAACTCAGGAAGCAAAAGTGCGTGATGAACGGACACAAGATGGAGAAGGAAAGCCTCTGGAGGGCATCCGACCATCTCTTTCATATTATATAAACTCTCATGAATGCCTTGACTTCAAGGCTTATTTTTGTTATTCTTCTTAACAAAGAAATGGGTTTTGTGTCCGGTAAACCCTTATGGGTCGAGGGAGTTGCTCGTTTCTTTTTTATGTCTAAAATGTCATATAAATACAATTTATTATCTATGGAATGTCTTATCAGCATCGTTGTGTGAAATATATTATACCTCTCAACATCTCCATTCTCGCTGTAAACCGGCAACGCAAATCTGGAATTATACCGGTACCAACCATAACGGGCATTTCTTATATGTCTGGGATCCTGGTTTTCACGATAGCGTTTGTTATCTGCAGTCTCTATCAGTTCAGGTATCCCCTGTGATGCATTGGCTTTTGCCTTCGCCAGAGTCCCCTTCAATTTATATGTATATCGTGATCCGGTATATTCATCCGGAAGATCGTTACCTATGTAGATCATGTCACCCGTTGACGCCACTTGATAGATCTCTCCCACATAATCCTGCAGGTAATCCTTAACGTCCGACCAGTCTACAGATCGTTTGCCCTTAAACCTTATGTCATCGATCTTTACAAGCGATCTGCCTGATTTGTCCCTTGTCACCTGAACATTTCTGTCGTCCATATCTTATTCCTTCATATTCTGCAACATTGACATATATGCCAGCAATCTTTTCCTTTGTGACTCTGTCATCCCAGTGCTCATCTTTGCCATCTTATATGAGAAATCATCAAATTCAGGTATCATTTCATCTACGGATATTTTTGCTATTTCAGTTTCATCCTCTTCCGGTTTGCCAACCAGCAGATCCTCCGGAGTTATCCTAAGTGCTTCGCATATGATCATGATCTTATCGGCGCCCGGATTAGTCCCTTTCTTCTTCCAATCATATATTGTCTGTTTTGATATTCCTGTTCTGTATGACAGCTCAGGAATAGATACTCGCTGTTCATCCATAATCTTAAATAAGCGTTGGCTGATTGTCATTCTTCCCTCCTTAGTATGTATTTACATAATAAAATATCTGTATATACATATTATCATATATACATTGGTTTTTCAAGATTTCCTTACAGCAAATGATATCAGGTATATCCTTGAGTTAGAAGAAACAATTGAAGAGTTCAGAAATATATATGGTCCATTGCCATCAGAAATCTTTGGAGAATGAAAATAGCAGGGAGAAATCCCTGCCATTTTTTACAATGATATTCATTTCCTTAAATGCTGTTAGTATCGCTTTTTCTTTCTCAGATTTTAATCTATGAAAACTGCACTTCTGCTTTTTCTCAAAAGGATCAATACCGCACTTTTCCATCACTATTCCAATACTTGAATTACTAACTGTGATATCAAGGTTATCACTTACCCATTTGCGAATATCAGAATGTGCTGTAATAATTACCTCGGAGCGGGTTCGCCGCTTCGTTGTATAGTGGGAGCAAACGCGAAGTGGGCGAACCCTCAGTTAAAAAAAATAATCGCCACTTACCTTACGCAAAACTTCCACATCCTTATCATTCTTATGAGTTGTTGCATACTCCCTGATATTGGTTACTATCTCATCATATCTTTCACTTGATTCAAGTAAACCGAGGTCGCCTTCATAATACACCATCGTAGGCCTATCCGTATACTTAAAAAAAATCATCAGTTGATCATCAAAAAGATATATTCTGTCTACGAAATAATTCAACAATCTGCTCAGATAACCGGGATCTGTGAACTCGCCTGTGAACTTTCTCAAGAACAGATATACCGTTTTATAAGAAAGCTCATGTTTTTTCTTGAGTTTTTCAGACTCCAGGTCAGCTTTCAACATATTATATCTGCTCTCGAGTTCCTGTAATGTCTCCTGCAGTTTAACACTCATAAGGCCTTGTTGTATAGCATCTATAATATTACTAATTCTCTTATCGACCTCTTTAATCTGCGACTCGAGGCTCTTTATATAAACCCCGCCATCATCATGATCACGTTTATATTTCTGATAGATATGCCATGCTACTGCGTATCTGGTTCTCTCATTATTGATCATATGGTCAAAGACCTGCCGTACCATATCCTCAATCATTTCCTTATTATAGTTTTTCTGATCACACTGCTTTTTCTTATGTCCCAAACAGGTATAGTAGTAATGCCTGTTGCCATGCCGTGACGTCCCCGAAATGCCATGCATAGGCTGTCCGCACTTGCAATACAGATAACCTGTCAGTTCAAAATCAGGTGATTCTTCTGCTATCAAATCTTGTTCAAGTCTTTTTTTTGCTCCTTCTCCACCGCGCTTATTCTTCTGTAACATCCTCTGCGCCTTCTCAAACAGCTCATCCGATATTATCCTTGGCATGCCGTCGGGAATGATTATGGGTTCCTCATCCTTCAAGCCCCAGCGGTATTCACCGATATAAGAACGATTGGTGATGATAGCTCGCAAGGAATTAATATTGAAATTGGCACCTCTCATTGTCTTTAAGCCGGCATCATTAAGTTCATCGCATATCTTTTTAAACGGAACACCTTCTGAATACTCTGTAAAGATCTTGGTAACTATCGGAGAAGTAACAGGATCGATCTCATATTTCTGACCGGGTTTGCCTGTGTAGCCTAATACTTTGATACCATTATACAGGCCATGCTCAGCATTATATGTAAGGCCGCGGACCACGTTCTTT
>JAIKXO010000011.1 GCA_024684065.1 Lachnospiraceae bacterium | reverse complement strand
CGAATACCTTGTATAATCAAAATTGACCGTCGGTTCACCGTCTCCGAAATCCTCCGGATAAAGGGTCGTAAACATAAGCATACCGGCTTCGTCATAAACCTCCCCGACATTATAATAGTTACCCTGGGCATCGCTTACCTTACGGTTGTCGACGGGCTTATCTTCTTCCACGGCTTCAGCTTCCGCCGGCTCCTCCGCTGTTTCCGCGGAGCTTTCCGCGCTTTCCGGATCGGCATCGGCATCGGTATCTGTTTCCGAAACTGCGGAAGCACCGGCATCGGCGGAAGCCTCGTTATCCGCAGAAGTCTCCTTGTTATGCCTGTCCCTTGAAGATACCGCCCCCCCGGATGCGCTCTTTGACGCAACGACCGCTATCACTCCTATAAGCACCGCTAACAGTATGAATACGATGACTATGGCTATTATAATGGAATTTTTCTTCTTCTCCTGGGCCTTTCTGGACTCCATTTTTTCCGCGACTTCGGGTGGAAAAATAGAAGTGTTCTCCGGTTCGCTCACGTCCGTCCCGCATCCTATACATATTTCCTGGGTGTCTTCCAAAAGCATTCCGCATTTCTTGCAGTATTTCATTGCATCATCCCTCCGGGGCCGGATCCTTCCCGGCTCGTATTTTCAGATTTTCCTGAATCCTTTAAGGAAGCGCTGATTGAAGCGTTTCCGTGCGTATCGTTTGCTAAGGAAACGCATTTTTCAGCGTTTTCTTAGTCTCTCAGTCCGCCTGTTCCTCTTCAGCCGTATCCAGGTCCCTGTATCCGTACAGCTTTACGTTGTTTTCCATTATCTCAAACGCCAGGTTCTTTCCTTCTTTGGCATGTTCTGCGATAAACCTGGCATAAAGCTCAAGCATTTTATCGGAGTAAGTGGAAAGCTCGCCCCTTAAGTACGTCTCATAGGAAGTATTATAAAGGTTATCCTGTGACGTACGGATGCTCCTGGCATTGGCCGCAAGCTTCGGATATCTTTCGGAGAAGGCCTCCATCCAGCCTACCTGCATACCTACCACCGCTTCTATTATGGCTTTCTTATCTTCGGGAAGCTCCGTAAAGCTGTCCCTTATCTCATCATACTCCTCTGGAGCCGTGCTCTCCATCATCCTTCCGTATTTTTCGGTTATCAGGTTATGTCCGAGCCTTGCCTCCCTTTTAAAGTCATAAAGATATTGAAGAAGCATCGTTCTTGTCCATGTCAGATACTGGCTTCTTCGCATTATCGAGAAAGTCGGCCAGTTATTCTGGCATTCGGCTCTGCCGCCTACATTCTTTACCTTGTCAAATTCCTTAAACTCCGCTTTTGCGATATCCATTGAAAGAGTCTTATTATCCTTAAGAGAAAACAGGCTCTTTTCCAGAAGTTCCTCCGTATGATGCCCGATATACGGATCTATATCGCTTGTGATATCCCTCCGGTACAGCTCCATCGCAAGGTATCTGCCGACCTCTTCGATATTTTCCGGATCATCATATGCGTCGTACAAGAGCTCCCTGAGCTCCTTTCCGCCTTCAAGATCTGAAAGGCCGATAAAAAGCCATTTGTCATGCAGCGGGTAAGTGCCGTCTATTATATACAGAAGCTTCATCGCCTCCCTGAAGGCGTCTGAAAGCATGATCCGCGCGGTCACCTCATCCCCTCTTTTAAGCATCCTGAAATAATTGTACTGTCCGCACTGGGAAAATCTCGCGCAGCACTCCGCGGTCTTTGTATACAATACGTTCTCGGGATAACCCTGCATGAGCTCGTTTCTGATCCTGGAAAATTCGCCTCTGTCATCCTTCCAGACCTCTCCGTTTACGGAAGCCGCAAGGGAAGCGTCCTCCACACTGGCCCAGTCTATATCCTTATATGAAGCAGCTCCGACAAGCCTCTCATAGAAGCTCTTTATAGTCATCACGCCTCTTCTGCCAGCGCCTGAAACGGTATTGTCCCTTTTAAAGCCCTTAAACTCGTCCGGGAGCTTTTCATATTCCTTTTTAAGCTCTTCACCTATCTTTTCGAAGGTCGCGTCATCAAGCCACATGCAGAAGGACGGCCCGAAATCATGGTCGGTCGACAGCTCGTCATCCAGATAAAAGCATTCCGACCCCTCACCCGCAAGCCCTGCCGCTATCTTATCCTCATATTCACCGAATTTTTCATGGATCATCGGGGCGCCGTATTTCTCGTAATATTCCCTGCAGAGATCAATCCCCTTTATGTTTCCGTTATCCTGTGCGTCTTTCTTATAAACGGCATCCATTGAAGCTTCATAGTTTTCCCTGAGCCTTTCATAATATCCGTTTCTTCCGAGCGCCTTTTCCATTATGTCCATAGCCCGGCTGAAGGTATCGGCAGCCTTTTCGAAATCTCCGGTCAGGTAATGATAACTTCCGAGCGCGGAAAGCGCCGCGCAGTAATGCTGGTCGGAAACGTTAAGGCTGTCAAACAGCCTTATCGAGGTCTGGGCTTCCCTCAGCGCCTCCTCTTTCTGTCCGAGCTGTATATACGTACCGGCCAGGTTCGCCCTTGAAACTGCCTCCTCATAAGCCTCTTCATTCTCTACATCTATCTCTATGGCTTTAAGCAAAGCCTTTCTGGCGTTTTCGAACTCACCTTTTTCCTGATAAAGCAGCGCCTTATTGTTATAAAAGCCTGCGTACAGCATGGAATCAGGCTTAAGAGCCTTTTTGTAGACCGCCTCCGCCCTGTCATAAAGCGCCAGTGAATCGTCAAGCCTTCCCGCCGTCCTGTAGCACGTGGCCACATTTAAAAGGGATGTCGCATAAGGTATCGAATCGCGGTCACACACCGCATCCGCCACCCTTAAAATATCCTCCGCAGCCTCAAACATCTTTTCAAAATCCGATGTTTCCCTGTAATGGCCTATCAGCTCGTTTAAAAGCACAAGCACGGACTCATCGTCCATCTCCTCCGCCGCGGAATCTATAGCCGAAACCAGCAGCTCTTCCACTTCCTCAGGACGGTTTTCCGAATAAAGCCTGTCTGCCGTTTTCAAAATCCTGTCCGTCCGTTCCCTGTCCATTGCAATACCTGCCCTTTCCTTACGATAACAGCTAAACCTGCGACATTATCATAATATCACTTAAACACTGCACTCGCAAGTGTTGCCCTCTTTTCCGCATTATGTTATATTGAAACGGTTCATTAAAGAGAAGTATGGAGAGCCCTTAGGGCTTAACTGATACGGTTCCTGATCTTTCAATGAGGATAAAGAACCTGATACTTTATTGAGAGGACAATACCATGGCTTTGGACGGCATCATGATAGCGGCTCTTACTGACGAGCTGTCGAAAAAACTTACGGGAGGACGCATTGTAAAGATCGCGCAGCCCGAGCCTGACGAGCTCTTTCTTACCGTTAAAAAAACACGATCACAAAGCGAATCCTTTATACCTGAGGTTCAGGGTGATTCCGGACATGTCGAGGGTGACGGATCATCTGCCGATACAGGACAGTACCGCCTGAAGCTTTCGGCAAGTGCCACTCTTCCCTATGCGGCCCTGACCGATTCCAATAAGCAGAGTCCTATGACGGCCCCTAATTTCTGCATGCTTTTAAGAAAGCATCTTCAAAACGGCAGGATAACAGCTATCACACAGCCCGGGCTTGAGCGCGCCATTAATATTACCGTGGAGCACTTAAACGAAATGGGCGATATCTGCCATAAGACCCTCATTATTGAGCTCATGGGCAAGCACAGCAATATAATCCTCGTAAATGAAGAGGACATCATTCTCGACAGCATCAAGCATATCTCCGCAATGGTAAGTTCTGTGCGGGAAGTGCTTCCCGGCAAGACCTATTTTATTCCCAAAACTCAGGAAAAGCTCGATCCTCTGAGTCTCTCCCCTGACGAATTTAAAAATGCCCTCAGGCAAAAGCCGATGAGCGTCTCTAAAGCGCTCTATTCCGTGTTTACAGGTTTTTCGCCTCTCATCGCTAACGAACTTGTCTACCGGGCAGGAACGGATCCGGATATTCCTGCGGCTTCATACTCCGAAGAGGAGCTTATGTCGCTCTTTCACGAAACACAAAAGCTCATGGATCTTACGCGAAATAATGACTTTACTCCTACTATCGTATATGAGGATAAACATCCCCTGGAGTTTTACGCTTTTGCGCTTGCCGTATATACCCATTCCCGGAATTCTTCGGATATTATTGTCTCAGATCCTGAGGGGAGGGTTTCAAAAAAATATCATGCCCAGTATTTTGGCAGCGTATCAGAAGTGCTCAATACCTATTACAGCGAACGCGACTCTTACACAAGGATGCGCCAGAAATCCCAGGATCTCAGGAAAATTGTACATACACACATCGAAAGGAACGCCAAAAAACTCGATATTCAGAAAAAGCAGCTTAAGGATACCGATAAAATGGATAAATACAGGATCTACGGCGAGCTTATCAATACCTATGGATATGACGTGGCTCCCGGCAGCAGGATCCTTAGAGCTGAAAACTATTATGACAATTCTATGGTGGAGATCCCTCTTGACGAAAACCTGAGCCCCAAAGACAACGCCAAAAAATATTTTGACAGATATTCAAAGCTTAAAAGGACCAGAGAAGCCGTCACCGTACAGCTTAAGGAGACAGATTCGGAGCTCTCCCATTTAAATTCAATACTTACGAGCCTCGAACTGGCGGAGGACGAAGCGACACTCGGTCAGATAAAAGAAGAGCTTATAGAATCAGGTTATATAAAAAGACATGATGTTTCCGGCAAAAAAGGAGCCGCAAAAAGAAATGCCCCCAAAAGCCGCCCCTTCCATTACAGAAGCTCTGACGGTTTTGATATCTACGTGGGGAAAAATAATTATCAGAACGACCAGCTTACCTTCTCGCTTGCATCCGGTAACGACTGGTGGTTCCATGCCAAAAAGATCCCGGGCTCCCATGTGATACTTAAAACAAACGGCGCCCCCGTACCTGACAGAGCCTTCGAAGAAGCCGGCGCGCTTGCCGCTTATTATTCAAAAGGACAGAACCAGAACAAAGTTGAGGTGGATTATGTTGAAAGGAAGCAGATCAAAAAGCCCTCGGGAGGCAAACCGGGATTTGTCATATATTATACCAACTACTCTCTTACCGCTTCAACGGATATTTCGGCCCTAACCCTATTGGAGGAATGAAATTCCGCGCACGATTTGCTTCGCAAATCGGCGCAGAATATGTAATGATCCGATCAGAGATCGGATCGGCACGAACTGAAGTTCGTGCCTAAGCGCACGATTTGCTTCGCAAATCGGCGCATTAGTACAGGGATTTCGCCAGCTCCTTCACCGTGTCATAATCAAATTGCATGCAGGCTTTCTTAAGCTTTTTGACTTTGGCTTCCACCCGGTCCGGAAGTTCATATCCCTCAAGTTCCTTGAGGATCTCCTCAATGACATCTATATCCATATCCCTTGCGGCCCTGTTAAGGCTGTAAAAAGAGTCGTTCAAAAAGCTTTCGTCAGCTTTCCTGCCTGCTCCGGAACCGGCCTCTTCCCGCACTGCGTCGTAACCTGATCCGGAGCTTATCACTTCCGATACCGTATCGTAACCCGGTCCCGCGCTTACCTGCTCTTTCGCTGCATCGTAACCTGATCCGGAACGTGTCTCTTCATGTTTTCCCTCTTCAGAGAGAATGCCTGAAATATCCTCGGAAAGCTTTATGCAGTCTTCCATAAAGGGCTCAAGATTCTGTCCGATAAAGGCAAGATCTTCACTGTTTCCCGCATCTTCAAGCTTCTGGGCTTTTTCTCCAAAGTCATGTGCCCCTATTATCCTTAAGGAACTCTTCATAGCGTGTATCTTGATCGTATAGTCCTTAATATCCCCGGAGTCATATAACGACAGGACCTCGTCAGCCTTTTCCTTAACTGTATCGCAAAAAAGCCCCAGCATGGATATATAGTTTTCCAAAGTGCCGTTGTTTTCTATCCCC
>JAIKXO010000010.1 GCA_024684065.1 Lachnospiraceae bacterium | reverse complement strand
CCCCCCTAGCTGTTTTATGGAAACAATAAAGGAGGATTATATGATCACGTACGACAATACAAAGACTATTCGTGATATGTTAGAGAAGAGCGTTGAGGCGTATAAGGAGACGCCTTTTCTTCGCTATGAAAGGGATGATGTCATTTATGATATCAGTTATAAAAGATTCGGCGAGCTCTGCCGGATGGTTGGAACTTTCCTGAATGAAAGAAGGGGAAAGCTTGACAGGCAGGTAAAGGTAGGATTGTTCGGTTCTTCAAGCGCCCATTATATTTCGGTGCTGGTGGGGACCATGGCTTCCGGAAATATTGCCGTTCCGCTTGATTATCAGATGGATATCGAGCAGCTTGCGGACTGCCTGAACAGATCGGATGTGGATATCCTTTTCTACGACTGGGAGCATGTGCCCCTCATCAATGACGCGAAAGAACTCTGCCCGAAGATCACGGAATAATATTCACTGCAGTCTGTGAAAAAGACTCCGTGCTTAAACGATATCCTGCGGGATTTACGTTATACCGGAAAGAGCTGGTCAGGATCCGGAAAAGAGTATAAGGTAGAGCCCGATGATCTTGCCATGATCCTTTTCACATCCGGAACGACGGGACACAGCAAAGGCGTTATGCTGACTAATTTTAATCTGACAGGAAACGCGCTTGTCCAGATGCCGGTTGACGATCCCCAGCCCATGGTCATATTAAACGTACTCCCTATTCATCATGTATACTGTATTGATGCCGATATTCTCGCCATGCTCCACAAGGGCGCGACGGTCTGCATTAACGGCCCCTTATCCCAGCTTGGCAAGCATCTCAGGATGTTTGAGCCCGTGGTAATGCATGTGGTCCCTATGGTCGCAAAGGCTCTTTATAACAAGATACTTGCAATGGTAAGCGCTGATCCGGGACTTACCGAGGAGGACGCCCTGTATCAGGTATACGGCAGGAGGATTTCACGTATAGTCTGCGGCGGCGGAGGACTTGCGAAGGATCTGGCCGAAAAATACTATAATCTGGGTGTCCGTATCGGCCAGGGTTACGGCATGAGTGAGCATTCCCCAATCATTTCCGAGCCGGTCTATGACAGGCCCGACAAGGTGCTTTCTGCCGGTAAGGTTATGGAGCATGTGGAGGTCAGGATCGGCGAGGAAAATGAAGTGCAGGTCCGTTCTCCCTTCGTCATGAAGGGATACTACGGTGATCCGGAGCTTACCGCGGAAGCGTTTACCGAGGACGGATGGCTTAAGACCGGAGATGTGGGATATCTTGACTCAGAGGATTTCCTGTATCTTACCGGACGTATAAAGAACCTTATCATCCTAAGTAATGGAGAAAACGTTGCGCCGGAAGAGATCGAAGCACGCTTCGTGACGGAACCTCTGATATCGGAGATGCTCGTCTATGGCGAGGACGATATGATCAAATGCGAAGTATATCCGGACTTTAAATACGCCGAGGCTAACAGTATTAAAAATGTACAGATCGAAGTAGAGGAGATAATAAAGGAGCATAACAAGAGCCTTCCGCCCTTCAAGCGGATCATGCAGACGGGAGTGCGCAAAGCTCCGTTCCAGAAGACCACTTCAAAGAAGATCATACGTGAAGCGTTCTTCAAAGAGAAAAAGAATGAGAAGGAACTGGCAGCAAATTTAAAGCTGCCTGAGAATGATCAGCAGAAGAAGATATATGAAGCCTGCGTAGCGGTTTTAGGGCACAGGAAGTTCGGCACAGACACGGATCTTTACAGTGCCGGCCTCGATTCCTTCGGGAGTATCATGCTGTTAACCGCGCTGCAGGAGTCTCACGGGTTTTCACTGACCCTGTCTGAGCTGATGGAAAATTCCTGCGTGGAAAAGATCGAGGCATGCCTTGTTAAAAAAGCGGGACAGAATAAGATGGATTATTCCGTCCGTGATAAATATCCGCTTACAAGGCTTCAGATGTATTTCGCATATGTAATGCGCGGCAATACCACCGCGAATCTGCCGTTCTTCTTTAAGCTGGGAAGTAAGGTCGATCTTGACAGGATGGAGAAGGCCATAAGGATGCTGTTTACGGTTCATCCGATATTATCTGACAGGATCCAGCCGGCAGAAGACAAGCATATGTATAATTTCCGTGATGACAGGCGCGAGGTTACTATCGAAAGGCAGACTCTTTCAGATGAGGAGTGGGAGGAAAAGAGAAAGCATCTTGTAGTGCCATATATGTATATGCCGGGAGACGATCTGTATCATATCGGACTGTATCAGACAGATACGGCAAAATATCTCTTCTTCGATGTAGCCCATATCATAGGCGACGGAATGACTATGAATATTCTGCTTGAAGATCTCAACCATCTGTATATGGGCGAAGAGGTAAAGAAATCCGATTACAGCTTCTACGAATACATCCTTGACGAATACGCCAGGGACGAAGCCGGGCTCAGGGATAAGGATATAGCCTTCTTCAGGGAACTGTTAAAGGACTGCGGCATAAACAGGAGCATCCTTGCCAAGATGGACAGCTACGATCTCGCTACAGCCCACAATGCCGTGATCAAGGGGCGCTTCATGGGACTCAACCAGAAGAGTTTACAGGGCTTCTGCTCGAAATACGGCATATCGGAGAATGCACTGTTTTTGACAG
>JAIKXO010000315.1 GCA_024684065.1 Lachnospiraceae bacterium | reverse complement strand
GGAGGAGGCGTATCTCGCAGTCTTAAGAAAGCTCAAGGAGCTTGTTCGCCTCGGAACGGTTGTGGATATGTTCATCTGCAACTTCGTCTATGAGAAGGAAGGCAAGAAGCGGAAGAAGGTCATGACCTTCGGAACTGCTCTTCCCAGGGATTCGGTCTTTACATGGGATGATGTGAGGATCTTCAAGCCCGGTCAGTATATGCTCATGCACTCTGTTATCTACAGGACAAGGCTCCTTGCAGACTGCGGACTTTCACTGCCTTCACATACCTTTTATGTCGACAATCTTTTCGTATTCCAGCCGCTTGCATATGTAAAGACCATGTACTATATGGATGTGAACCTTTACAGGTATTACATCGGAAGGGAAGACCAGTCCGTTAACGAACAGATCATGATAGGGCGGATAGACCAGCAGATAAAGGTCAATAAGCTTATGATCGATTACATGGCTTCCATAAGGGGGAGGGATGCTCAGAAGACGCAGGGTTCTGAGTCTGAGAAGGCAGCGAAGCCCCGTACTCTTAAGAGGAAGCAGGAAAAATATATGCTGAGCTACCTTGACATAATGATGACGATATCCTCGATCCTCCTTATTAAAGAGGGGTCTGCGGAGTCCCTCGCAAAGAAAAAGGAGCTGTGGAACTATTTAAAGGATACCGATCCCGGAGACTATATCAGGCTCAGGTTCAGCCTTTGCGGAACCAATATGAACCTTCCGGGCAGGGGTGGAAGGAAGATATCCGTAATGGAATATAAGATAGCGCAGAGATTTATAGGATTTAACTGATACACCGGCAGGTTCTCCCCCGTCCGTAATGACCGGATCAATATATAACCTCATCCAGGTGACTTTACAGGTTTTTTATAAATGCCCGGACAAAATTTATTTACTTTATATAATATTTACATATTGTGTTGTAAAGCATGATAATTTATAATTAGTACGTTATGGATCTTTGCATCCATAACGTCTTTTAATTCATCAAGGGTCCAAAGCGTGGCGCCCGGACGAGGGGGAACGGTCCGCAGCCATCCTTCACCCTTAAAGATTCTAATGAAAAGGAGAGAATGAAAAAATGAAAGCTTACAGGAAAATTCTTTCTACGATCCTTGCATCTGCCATGATAGCAGGAACTCTTGCGGGCTGTGCCGCGGTTCCCACGACAGGATCCGGCCAGACAGAGACTGCTGCGGCCGATACCCAGGCTGCTGACGGCAAGGTCGTAAAAATAGGCGTTTACGAGCCTGCATCAGGGGATAACGGAGCCGGCGGAAAGCAGGAGACCTTAGGGATCCAGTACGCAAACTCAAAAACCCCCACGGTTGATATAGGAGGTGAGACCTATACGGTACAGCTTGTAGTCGTTGACAACCAGTCCTCTACGGAAAAGGGCCCTTCAGCCGCCCAGCAGCTGGTTTCCGAAGGTGTTTCCGTTGTTCTTGGCTCTTATGGATCGGGCGTTTCGATCGCCGCATCAGACGTATTTAAGAACGGAGGCGTTCCCGCGATCGGCGTTACCTGCACCAATCCCCAGGTTACCGAAGGAAATGAGCATTATTTCCGTATCTGTTTCCTTGATCCTTTCCAGGGTACGGTTCTTGCAAACTATGCGAGCAAGACCCTTGGCGCTAAGAAGGCATATTGCCTCAGCAAGCTCGGAGATGATTACTCCGCTGGTCTCTGCAATTACTTTGTAGAAGCTTTCAAGGGCTTAGGCGGCGAGGTTGTCGAGGAATCCTTCCCCGAAGGAAATTCTGACTTTACTTCTTATATCACCAATGCCAAGAGCCAGGGCTGTGAAGTTTTCTTCTCACCCGTTTCCATAGAGGCTGCCGCAAATATCGTAGAGCAGGCTGATTCACAGGGCCTTGGGATGCCTCTGCTCGCAGGCGACACATGGGATTCAAACGTCGTCAGCGGAGCTGCCCAGGGCAAGGATGTTGAGATCTGTGTTACCACCTTCTATCAGGAGGGTGCGGTTCCCGAGTTCGATTCAGGCCTCAAGGAATACATCAACGGCGATTCCACCGCTCTTGCGAACAACGGCGGAAACGATATGATAGCTGCTGTTTCTGCAATGGGTTATGATGCTTATTATGTTGCTTTAGAGGCTCTTAAGGCCGCAGGTTCAACTGATCCCGCAGAAGTGCTGAAGGTTCTTCCTTCCGTTACCTACAGCGGCGTTTCAGGTGATATCAAGTTTGACGCGACCGGAGATGCTGAGAGAGATACCGCTTATGTCAAAAAGGTCAATACCGAGACAGGAGCATGGGACTTCGTAGCCGCCCAGAGCATTTAAACTCTGAGTTTCATTTATGAAACTCAGAGGGACAAAAATATCTTCAGATATTTTTGTCGATAATGGATTTGCGAAGCAAATCCTATCTTTGCAACCTCAAAGTTTGATTTATCAAACTTTGAGGGCCGAAAACATGTGCTTTTTACATGTTTTCGGCAATAATGGCCGGTTTGCCCCGAAACTGTACCCGATAACGTTTTATCGTGCGGGGATAAGTTTCGGGGCAGTGCCGGATATTCTGGAACAGATTTTATAAATGTTTTTAATATGTATTGAGAAAGTAATAAAACCGCTTTGTAACAGGATTGATCTTATACGAGGAAGGTAACGTCCATTGTATTTGATACATGTCCGGGCGTTACTCTTTTGGAGGTTATAAATGAGTGTCGTTCTTCCGTATATTCTCTCGGGTATTTCAGTCGGGGGGCAGTACGCGTTGATCGCCATAGGCTATACAATGGTTTATGGGATCCTTCGCCTTATCAACTTTGCACATGGAGACGTTTTCATGGTGGCAGGGGTAATGATGGTTTATATGTGCGCATCAATGCCGTGGTACATAGCCATGCCGCTTATGATCGTCCTGACCGTGCTTTTGGGCTTCGTAATAGAGAGGGTCGCCTATAAGCCTTTGAGGCTTGCGCCCCGTATGTCCGTAATGATATCGGCCATAGGTGTAAGCTATCTGCTTCAGAACCTCGTAGCCTATATCACGGGAGGTCTTTCCCAGCAATATCCAACGATACCCTTCATTTCCGATTCTATCAATATCGGGCCGGCTAACACAAAGATCGTTACGGTGGTGACGCCTTTCCTTGTGATCGCCCTGGTGTACGGGCTTGTCATGCTTATAAACCATACGAAGATAGGAATGGCGATGAGGGCGGTCGCGAAGGATTATGACACCGCGCAGCTTATGGGTATCAGGATCAATTCCGTTATCTCCATGACCTTCGTTATCGGGTCCTTCCTTGCTGCGATCGGTTCGGTGCTTTATTTTTCAAACTATACAGGGGTCACCTATACATCTGGAGCGATGCCCGGGCTCAAGGCCTTTGTAGCGGCGGTATTCGGCGGGATAGGATCTATACCGGGAGCCGTGATAGGGGCATTCATCATAGGCATATCCGAGAATATAGTTAAAGGGCTTGAAGCAATGCTGAATTATGCGGGGATCCCTTTAAATATCGGACTTGCCACTTTTTCGGACGCAGTTACCTTTGCTCTCCTCATAATCATTCTGGTCGTAAAGCCTACGGGACTTTTCGGGGAGAGGGCGACAGATAAGGTATAAAAGTTTGATAGATCAGACTTTGAATTTAAGACGAAAATATTCAAATTCAGTTTTGTAAATATAGACGCAGATAATAAAGGTTTAATTGCAAAGGACAATAATCAGCCGTTATGAAAACAGTCGAAAATAAACGTGGTACATTGATCACGGCTCTCATAGTGATATTTATATTTCTGTTTACCGCGATAGCGGAAAAGATCGCTCCGCCTTCCTGGAACATGCTTTTCATGGTCCTGAAAAAGGGTTCGATCTATGTGCTCATTGCGGTAAGTATGAACCTTCTGAACGGCTTTACGGGGCTCTTCTCGCTTGGCCAGGCGGGATTCATGCTTTTAGGGGCATATACATACGGTATTTTTACGATCCCGGTGGAGGAAAGGGCTTCGGTATACCAGTATTTTGACGGAGGCGTGATCCAGTTCACTATACCGGTTCCTCTTGCGCTTCTTCTTTCAGGACTTGTGGCGGCATTCTTTGCGTTTTTTATAGGGCTTCCGGTTTTGAGGCTCAAGTCCGATTATCTGGCGATTGCAACCTTAGGCTTTGCCGAGATCATAAGGGCGATCTTTCAGTGGCAGGTGCTCGGACCTCTTACGAACGGCTCGAATCTTTTAAGAAAGTTCCCGGTGTTTAACACCACGATAGCGTATTTTGCGGTGGTTGGGATATGTGTGGCGATAATCGTTCTTCTCATCAACTCCTCCTACGGCAGGGCCTTCAAGGCCATAAGGGAGGATGAGATAGCTGCGGAGGCGATGGGTATAAATCTTTTCAAGCACAAGATGCTATCGTTTTGCATAAGCTCTTTCTTTGCGGGCATCGGTGGGGCGCTTCTTGCCATGTACCAGACGTCGGTGCAGGCGGCGATCTTTAAATCGGCCATGACCTATGAGATCCTCCTCATAGTGGTCATCGGCGGTATAGGCTCCATATCCGGGAGTATTATCGCTTCCTTCCTTTATATTGCATGCAGCGAATGGTGGCTCAGATTCTTGGATCAGGAGACAAACCTGGCCGGACCGGAAAGAGGCAGGTTTATCATCGTAATGGCGGTCGTGTTTATCGTATTGCTCGTGCTTATGGTTATACGGATAAAGAAGCCGAAGGGTAAGCCCAAGGCTCTGTACGGGTCCGGAGCAGCGGTCTGCGGGATCGTGCTCATCTGGCTTTGCTATTATGCTGTTACGGGCCAGACAAAGGTCCCTCTTTTAAGGAACGGGTTCAGAATGGTGGTATTCTCCGTAATAATCATGATCATAGTGCTTTTCTTCAGCCAGGGGATCATGGGTACAAAGGAGCTTCCTGATCTGTTCAGGGAATCCGGAAAGAAAAAATAACGGTTTTTTTATATATTTGTCACAGCCCGGTGCCTGAGCTGTCAGGTCCTGTGGCCAAAGCATCATAAAAATGTTTTTTACAGTTTCTAATGTCAATCAGGTAATAATTCTGTCAGGAGTATAACAGGTGAGTGCGAATGTCCTTAATATCGAACATATAACAATGCAGTTCGGCGGAGTCGTGGCTGTAAACGATCTGTCCTTAGAGGTCAACGAAGGCGAGATAGTAGCCCTTATCGGACCGAACGGGGCGGGAAAGACTACTGCCTTCAACTGCATCACCGGGGTGTATGAGCCTACGAACGGAAGGGTTTCCTTCATGGGGACTCCCATGGTCGAGAACTTCCCCCAGGGCAAGATGAAAAAGATGTATCAGGGGGAACATAACGGCGACTATACCCAGAAGATAAGCCCCACCCCTGACAGGATAACAAAGCTCGGGATCGCGAGGACCTTCCAGAATATAAGGCTTTTTTCCAAGCTTTCGGTATTTGACAATGTCCTTATCGCAAAGCATATGAGGGCGCATCACAACTGGTTTTCCTCAACCTTCAGGCTGAGCCGCAGGGAAGAGGAGAGGATGCGCAGGGAAGCGGAGGCTCTTCTTTCGGAGCAGAATCTCCTTCATTTAAAGGATGAGGTGGCAGGCTCTCTCCCCTATGGTATACAGAGGAGGCTTGAGATAGCAAGGGCCCTTGCCACGGATCCGAAACTCCTTCTTCTCGATGAGCCGGCGGCCGGAATGAATCCGCAGGAAACGCAGGAACTTACCGATTTTATCAAAGAGGTCAGGGATAAATACAAGCTGACTGTGTTCATGATAGAGCATCATATGGATCTGGTCATGCAGATATCGGAGCGCATATATGTCCTGGATTTCGGGAAGCTGATCGCTTCCGGAAGCCCCTCCGAGATACAGAGCAATAAACGTGTGATAGACGCTTATCTGGGGGTGAATGAGGATGCTTAAGATAGAAAACCTTGTCGTAAATTACGGCGGAATTGAGGCGGTCAAAGGGGTTTCGATCGACGTTCCCTATGGAAGCATCATAACCTTAGTCGGCGCAAACGGGGCAGGGAAATCAACGACCCTGAGAGCGATCGCAGGACTTGTAAGGGCTAAGAGCGGCTCCATCACCCTGGACGGAGAGGAGCTTATCGGCATTTCGACGACGGATATCGTGTCAAAGGGAATAACCATGGTGCCGGAGGGCAGAAGGGTATTCCCGGATCTTACAGTCCTTGAGAACTTAAAGATCGGAGCGTATTTAAGGAAGGACGACCTTAAGGATGATATAGAGCATGTATACGATCTTTTCCCCAGGCTTAAGGAGCGGTCCTGGCAGGCTGCGGGAACTCTTTCGGGAGGAGAACAGCAGATGCTCGCGGTCGGAAGGGCGCTTATGAGCCGTCCGAAGATCATCATGATGGACGAGCCGTCTTTAGGTCTTGCGCCTATCATTGTTCAGGGCATTTTTGATATCATAAAGGAGATAAACAAACAGGGGACCACGGTCCTTCTGATAGAGCAGAATGCGAACATGGCCTTAAAGGTTGCCGATTACGGATATGTAATGGAGACAGGAAGGATATCCTTAAAGGGCACGGGAGAGGAGCTTCTCGCCGATGACAGCGTGAAGGAACTCTATCTTGGGAAGGCCAGGAAATGAACAGGCTTACCATTGGGATCCTTGCCCATGTGGATGCCGGAAAGACCACGCTCTCGGAGGCGCTGCTTTTTAAGAGCGGGATGATCAGAAAGGCCGGCAGGGTTGACCATAAGGACGCTTTTTTAGACAACTACTCTCTGGAAAAGGAGAGAGGGATCACCATATTTTCCAAGCAGGCCATCATAGACCTTGATACAATAAGACTTACACTTCTGGACACGCCGGGGCATGTGGACTTTTCCGCCGAAATGGAGCGCACCCTTCGTGTCCTTGATGCTGCCGTTTTGGTGGTAAGCGCGACAGACGGCATTCAGCCTCATACCCGGACGCTTTTTTCTCTTTTTGAGAAAGTTAAGCTTCCGGTTTTTGTTTTTATTAATAAAATGGATCTGGCCTGTGCAACATATACAGCCGGAAGGGATCATAAAGCCGCAAAAAAGGAATGGACCGTGGATGACGGAAAGCCGTATCTTAAAGATGCGGCACCGGAGATCACGGAAGAGAGCGGCTCTGGTATTTACAGGATCAGGAAGAAAATCCTGGAAGAGCTTATTAAAACTTTCGGCGAGGGATTTTTAGACCTCACGGACGGAGTATCGGGGGACGGGCAGCGGTCCGTAAAGCCTGATACAGACGGAGCGGGAGCATTAACGGATCTGCCCGCATGGCCGGCTGAAATGGAGGACATCGCCGTTCTTGATGACGCGCTTTTGGAATCCTTCCTCGAGGGGAGCGCGGTTGTAAGCGAAGACATAACAAGACTCGTAAGGGAGAGGAAACTGTTCCCCTGTTTTTTCGGTTCCGCGCTGAAGGGAGAGGGAATAGAAGAGCTCCTTAACGGGATAAGGGAGTATGCCCCTGTTCCTAAATACAATACAGGGCTCTCGGGACGGGTGTTCAAGATCCAGAGGGATGAGAAGCAGAACCGGCTTACCTTTTTAAAGCTTACGGGAGGCAGGCTTTCGGTAAAGGACGTGCTCGAGCCCTATGAGGAAAAGATAGACCAGATAAGGATATACAACGGGGCCGGATATGAGGCGGTAAGGGAAGCGGAGGCAGGAGACGTTGTCGCGCTTTTGGGCATCACAAAGAGCAGGACAGGGGATCTTATAGGCGCGGAGGATGAAGAATACGAAGCGAGCATCTGCCCGGTTTTAAATTACAGTGTTATCTGTCCGGCGGGGGTTTCGCCGAATGTCATGCTTTCAAGGCTAAGGGAGCTTGAAGAGGAGGATCCGAGCCTTCAGGTATCGTGGGAGGAGGAAAAGAAGGAGATCAGCTTAAGCCTGATGGGCCAGGTTCAGCTCGAGGTCGTGACAAACCTTATGAAGGAGCGGTTTGATACCGATATAGGCTTCAGGGAAGGCAGCATAATCTATAAGGAAACGATACTGAATACCGTTGAGGGCATAGGGCATTTCGAACCACTCAGGCACTATGCCGAAGTCCACCTTCTTCTGGAACCGCTGGAAAGAGGGAGCGGGGTGGTAATAGACAACAGATGCATACCCGATACCCTGGCGCCGAGCTTCCAGAAGGCTGTCCTTTCGATCCTCAGAGAAAAAAGATTCAAAGGCGTCCTGACGGGATCTGAGATAACGGACATAAGGATATCCTTAGCCTCCGGAAAAGCGCACATAAAGCATACCGAGGGCGGCGATTTCAGACAGGCCTGTTACAGAGCGGTCAGGCAGGGCCTTATGCAGGCGGCGAGTATACTTTTAGAGCCGTGGTATGAGTTCGTACTTACGATACCTGATACGATGACGGGACACGCGTTTAACGACCTTGAGAAAATGGGAGCTCTGTTTGCGCTCGATACCGGCGGGGAGGGAGGAAGGACAAGGATAAAGGGGAGATGTCCTGCGAGAACCTGCGTAAACTATGCCGGAGAAGTGAGGAAATACACCGCCGGAGAGGGGAAATTTGAACTCCGGTATTCAGGCTATCTGGAGTGTACAAACGAGGACGAGGTCATAGAAAGCATCGGTTACGAGCCTGAAAGGGATTTAAGGAACACGCCCGATTCGGTGTTCTGCGCCCATGGAGCGGGGGTCATAGTGCCCTGGTATGAGGTGCATAAATATATGCATCTCCCATCGGTTTTCCCACAGATAACGGGCGGTGAGGGCTCATCCGGAGATTTTGCGCGGGATAACGGGTTTACAGGAGAAGAGACCGGGACCGGGGCTTGGGATGACACAGGGCTTAATGAAAACAGCTCAAAAAGAAATCCGCCTGGGCGGAGAAAAGCCCCCGGCAATGACCTAAGCGATAAAAGGAAAGCGCTTTCCAACGAGGAAATAGAAAAGATAATCGAGAGGACATATTACGGGAATAAAAGAAGCGGAAAAAAACAGCAGAAAAAGCAGGACAGGGGATATGAACTCAGGAAGCAGTACAAGGCTGCAAAGAGCACGCAGGAAAAGCCGGAGCATGTGATGGTGGACGGTTATAACGTAATCTTTGCATGGGATGAGCTTAAGGAGCTTTCAAGGATCAATATAGACAGTGCAAGGGATGCTCTTATTGATATTCTGTCAAACTATCGGGGCTTTAAGGGCTGTGAGCTGACTGCCGTGTTCGATGCCTATAAGATAGAGGGGCATAAGGAGGAGTGTCTGGATATCGGAGGCATACATGTAGTCTACACCGCCGGCGCGCAGACCGCGGACGGATATATTGAACAGTTTACACATAAAAATGCAGGGAATTACTCGTTTACCGTGGTAACCTCCGATTCGGTCGAGAGGCTGGTCGTCTCAGGCGCAGGATCGAGAACGGTTTCATCAAGGGATTTCAGGACTGAGGTGATAGGGTTCTGCAGAGAGGCGCAGAGAAAATACATGGAGGATAATTATCCATGATTATTCGAAACCTGTTTTTGGCTTTCGGATAACGGGATCCTGAGGTCGCTCCGGAAGCAGACCGGGTACATGATAAGCGAAAGAACGAGAGCGCCTGCCACGTCAAACAGGGAATGCTGCTTTAAGAAAAGCGTTGACAGGATTATCCCGATACAGGTGATAAGCGACAGGAAAAGAATTCCCTTTTTGTCCTTAAGGGTTTTGTTGTGAGCCAGGGCGATATGGGCTCCTACGGCATTGTATACATGAAGGCTCGGGAAGATATTGGTAGGCGTATCCGCCTTGTAGATAAAGGCGAGAAGGCTTGTGAAAATATTATCCCGCGGGAAGCTTGCGGGCCTTAAGTCATGGCCGTTCGGAAACAGCGTCGAAATGACTAAGAACAGGGTCATTCCGGTCGTGATAAAGAGAAAGCCTCTGAAAAACGCTTCACTGTCCGTAAAGACGCAATAAGCAATGGCTCCTATCATATAGACAAACCAAAGATAATAAAAGACTATGAAAAATTCGCAGAAAGGTATCCTGTCATCTATCGGAAGATGGATGATATGGTAATGGCTCGTTACATGCTTTTCAAGCCATACAAACCATGGAATGTAGAAGGCAGCATATAAGGGAATGAGCCAGACGATCTTATTTTTTTTAAGTAATTTTTTCAAGGATTCCATAATAGCCTGTCTATCTTATCACTCTTAAACCCAAATCACAAGAGAAATCTGCAGCCGGAACAGAAAAACCTACAGCCCCAGATAGCGTTTCCTTAAGTAGATCGCAAGCCCCGCGAGACCGAGGGTCTCAATGACGTGGAAGACGACAGAGCTTAAGACGATGCCTACCGTCTTTCCGAAGATATTTATATCATGGATCTGGACAAAGGCAAAGGACAGAAGATAGATAAACGCGATAGCGACAGAGGTATATTTGAGCCATCTGTCGTCTAAAAAGATCCCGGTCGCCATAATTCCTATGATGATCGCGATCAGCATGCCGGCATATTTGAAGCCGTGTGTGTAATTGTAGATTATCACGAATTCGTTGACCCAGCCCCCCGCAAGGAAAAAAGCGGACAGATTCGCTATATAGATCCTGTACAGGATGCTGCTGATATCGAAGATTATCTGGACCCCGATGAGGATAAAGCCCCAAAGCTGTACAAGGCGGAGAATACTGTCCCCTGTAAGGACGGAAAGCCCGGAGCCGAACACCTCTCTCTGAAGGGCTGCCATCTCCATCTGATCTGACTCGTCAATGAGGTTTATGCGGTGCGAAAGACTCCGGCCGGCATGGCGGAAGATAATATAGATCACGCCGACCCGCACGATCGCAAAGACTACCTGTGAATACCACACAAGCCCCTCCGCCATGTCGGGAAGGAAGGGGTTGGTCTTGGTGATGATGAAGCGCACAAGGCTCTGCGCGGCCATGATCAGGACCTGCAGGATGGCAGTCTGTAGTAAAGCTGATGAAAGAAAGTGGTCTTTTTTATTCAGATACATATGGAGATTATAACTGAACCACCGGATATTGAAAAGAAAAAGATTTCTAAAAACACATATATAGTAAACGCAATATAAAATCGTTTTGTCGTTTACTACAATTGAAATAGGTCATGTTTTATAGTATGATATCAGGGGTCAAAAGACGATCATGCTATTTAAATAAGGAGGAATGATAATGCGTTATACAGGTGTGACGGCAAGGGGGATCATTATGCCGATCTTCAAGGAGGGCGATGATCTGGCTGCCATTATCACTGATAAGCTGCTTGCGGCGGCTGAAGAAGAAGGCTTCGAACTTTGCGACAGGGACGTTTTGGGGGTGACGGAGGCCGTTGTCGCAAGGACGCAGGGAAACTATGCAACCGTCCGGCAGATAGCGGAGGATGTCAGGGAGAAACTCGGCGGAGAGGATATGGGAATAGTATTCCCGATACTCAGCAGGAACCGCTTCGCGATAATGCTCAGGGCATTCAGCATGTCCTGTAAGAAGCTGTATGTTCAGCTGTCATACCCTTCGGATGAGGTGGGTAACCATCTTGTGAGCGAGGATGACATAGAAATAAAGAATGTGAATCCCTACACGGACAGCTTTGACGAGAAGGGCTTCAGGGATACGTTCGGCTTTGATACCGTCCATCCGTTTACCGGTGTGGATTATATTGAGTATTATAAGAGCCTCGGGGATAATATCGAGATCATCTTCTCAAACGACCCCTGCTATATTCTGAAATATACGAAAAACGTAATAAACTGCGACATCCATACAAGAAAAAGGACGAAGAAAAAGCTTCAGGCCGGAGGGGCTGAGCGGATATTTTCCATGGACGAGATAATGAACGGGCCCGTAGACGGAAGCGGCTATAACGAGAAATACGGCCTTCTCGGCGCCAACAAGGCGACGGAGGAGAAGGTAAAGCTTTTCCCGAGGGACTGCGATGCCTTCGTAAAAGCCCTGCAGGATTCATTGCTTAAAGCTTCCGGAAAGAGGTTGGAGGTTATGGTCTATGGTGACGGAGGCTTCAAGGATCCCGTAGGAGGTATCTGGGAGCTTGCCGATCCGGTTGTCTCACCGGCATTTACGGAAGGGCTTAAGGGGACGCCGAATGAGCTTAAGATGAAATACTTTGCGGATAATGACCTGAAGGATCTGAGCGGAGAGGAGCTTTCGGATGCCATGAAGAAAAAGATCCGGGAGAAGGATCAGGACCTTAAAGGGAACATGTCTTCCCAGGGAACGACTCCCCGCCAGCTTACGGATCTTCTGGGGAGCCTCTGCGACCTCACAAGCGGCAGCGGGGACCGCGGGACGCCCGTTGTCCTTATACAGAATTATTTCACTAATTATGCGACGGAGTGATCATTATAAATCCGGAATCTGACCCGTCAGGCTCCGGGGCGGATCATAAGGAGCGATATGCTCTTAAGCCAAAGTGATTTTAAAGAGCTTGTACAACCCGGTGATCATGGTGCCTTAAGCCATTGGTCACCGGGCTTGTAGTTTGCTGCCATAACGTTTGCCGCCGTAAAAAGTTTTTATGGAAAGAGAGCGGGATTTGTGGTAAACTCTAATTTGCGTGTTACAGCGCTTTATTTGTCCTTTATACGTCCGCCGGACACAGGCGGATCGTCTGATTAGGATTTATAACTCACAGGTTCAGGAGGTAAATATGTATTCTTTAGATGAGGTTAAAAATGTGGATCCCGAGGTCGCCGAGGCGATAACTAAGGAAATGGAGCGTCAGAACAGCCATATCGAGCTTATTGCTTCGGAAAACTGGGTAAGCAAGGCCGTGATGGCAGCGATGGGAAGTCCGCTTACGAATAAATATGCCGAGGGTTATCCCGGAAAGAGATATTACGGAGGCTGCGAGTGTGTTGACATAGTCGAGGAGCTTGCCAGGGAGAGGGCCAAGAAACTCTTTAACTGTGAATACGCCAATGTTCAGCCGCATTCGGGAGCACAGGCCAATATGGCTGTTTTCTTCGCTATGCTTGAGCCCGGGGATACCTTCATGGGGATGAACCTTGACCATGGCGGACATCTTTCCCACGGTTCTCCGGTGAATATGTCAGGCAAATATTTTAACTGTGTTCATTACGGGGTTAACGCTGACGGTTTCATCGATTATGACGAGGTAAGGCGGTTGGCTCTGGAATGTAAGCCGAAGATGATCTTGGCAGGCGCCAGCGCCTATGCGAGAAAGATAGATTTTAAGAGATTCAGGGAAATATGCGATGAAGTCGGCGCATATCTGATGGTTGATATAGCGCATATTGCGGGGCTTGTGGCTACGGGATATCATGAGAGCCCGTTCCCCTATGCCGATGTTGTTACCACGACAACGCATAAGACCTTAAGGGGTCCCAGAGGAGGACTCATCCTCTGCAATAACGAGGCCAATGAGAAGTTTAATTTCAATAAGGCCATCTTCCCCGGTATCCAGGGCGGGCCTCTGATGCACGTTATAGCTGCTAAAGCCGTATGCCTTAAGGAGGCGCTTTCTCCCGAATTCAAGGAATATGGAAAGAATATAATCGACAATGCCCAGGCACTGGCGGAAGGGCTCTTAAGCAGAGGGCTTTCCATAGTTTCGGGAGGGACTGACAACCATCTGATGCTTCTTGATCTCAGGCCGCAGGGACTTACGGGCAAGGAGATCGAAAAGCTTCTGGATGAGGCTCATATCACGGCAAACAAGAACACCGTACCCAACGATCCGCAGAAGCCCTTCGTCACGAGCGGCATAAGGCTTGGTACCCCTGCCGTTACCTCGAGAGGAATGAACACACAGGATATGGATAAGATCGCTGAAGCCATTTCATTTGTTGTGAAGGAGCAGGCTGAGGGAGTGGCTAAGGCCAGGGCCATAGTGGATGAGCTGACCGCCAAGTATCCGCTGGTGCAGTAGGTGGAAAGACTGTTCAGGGATCTGTCCTGACGGACATATAAATACAAATCGGAAGAACTTATAAAATAATTGGGAGAAGAGAGAAAGCCTGTAATTCAGGTTAAGAATCTAAAGAAAACCTATTACATAGGAGAGGTCGGGGTTCATGCCCTGAAGGGCGTGGATTTTACGATATATAAGGGCGAGTTCTGCGCTATAGTCGGAACCTCCGGATCCGGGAAGTCAACCCTTTTAAATATGCTGGCGGGGCTTGAAAAGCCGTCGTCCGGGCAGATAAATATTGCCGGCAAGCGCATAGATAAGATGACGGAATCGGAGCTTGTTACCTTCAGGAGGGAACATGTGGGTTTTATCTTCCAGTCCTTCAACCTGATGCCTACGCTTAATGCCGTGGAAAACGTGGCGCTGCCCCTGACCTTCAGGGGAATGCCGAAGGCCAAGAGGGAAGGCCTTGCAAAGGCGGCGCTTAAGCTGGTGGGGCTAAGGAAGTACATGAATCACAGACCGACGCAGATGTCCGGAGGACAGCAGCAGAGAGTAGGGGTTGCCAGGGCGCTGGTATTAAGGCCTCAGATCATATTCGCGGATGAGCCTACCGGGAACCTTGATTCCGCAACTTCGGAGGAGGTTATGGATCTGATGCGCCTGATCGTGACGGAGCATCAAAGGACGCTTATCATGGTAACCCATGATAACCACCTTGCGACCTATGCGGACCGGGTGTTTCGGATAATAGACGGCAGGATCGTGAGTATCGAAGAGAACCATCACGATGAAGAGCATCAGGAAGAGCATCAGGAAGAGCATCAGGAAGAGCATCCCGGGGAGGATTTACTTACTGCGGACGATGCCGTAAAAAATCAGTAATAGATCATTTTGGGGATATAAATAACAGAAATCAGATAAGGGGTCCTGGCACCGAAGGAAGGGGAAACAACAGACAGCTCCGGACATATTTATCCGGACAGGTATCCGGCGGGACAATGTTGCATAAGATGGTGCGGGAGGACCTTTAAATGGACAGGTTTGGGCGATTCAGAAAAGGAATTGCTTATTTGCTATGTACAAACATCATATTGGGAGCGTTGCTTTTCGGGGTTCCGGTTGGAGTCTGGGCTGAGCCCTATACTGCAGGCTCGAACGCTGTCGGAACGCCGGAGGAGATAGCGGCTATGGAGGCCGCCGCCGCTGCCGCGGCTGCGCAGGCCGATTCCATAGAGGCGCCGAAATCCACGCCGATTCAGTACGGCCCCAGCTACACGGGCGTGTATTCCTCTACGGAATATATTAAACCCGGTAACTATTGGCAGACACCGATCTGCCATTACGGGGAGCCGGTTGTGGTTGCCCTTCCCATAGTCAATATGACGCCATGGAATTTAAGGCAGGTCGTGGTCACGCCGATAGTAAGCGGAAAGACCGAAGACTGGCCCTTTGAGATAAACGCGTCGGGCTATACGATTTCTTTTGATACCCTTGTGGGCATAAATGCCCAGCCGGATATAAATGAGAGGACCCAGTATCTGTACTGGACCTTTATGACAAGGGAGGATGTTTTAAACGGATATTATCCGATCTCCTTCCAGATCCTTTATATTGATGAAAAATGCGAGCAGGGTACGTGCACCATCTCTACTTATGTGGAGTGTGTCGGAAAGCCTGACGCCGGGAATAAAAATACCGACGAAGAACTGGCTGTCTCGACACCGCGTATCATTGTTACGGGTTTTGAGACCAATCCGGCCGAAGTTTATGCCGGAACGGATTTTGATCTTATTATCCATATAAAGAACACCTCTGAAGCCACCGAGGTTTCAAATGTCGAGATCGATCTTACCGCGACGGTAGAGGGAAAGGACAATGAATCGAGCTATTCGGCCTTCCTGCCGACCTCGGGCTCTAATACCGCGTATTTCAGTGAGATACCGATAGGAGGGAGCGCAGATATTAGGATGACCTTTAACGCGAAGGCGGATCTTGCGCAGAAGCCCTATGTCATGAAGCTCGATATGAAATACGAGGATAAGAAGAACAATCCCTACACCGGAGAGGCCAGTGTTTCAATCCCTGTAAGGCAGGACTCAAGGTACGAGATAAGCTCCATTGAGATGACGCCGGCTTCGATAAATGTCGGGGGACAGGCCAACGCCATGTTTTCCATATACAATACCGGAAAGACCAAGCTGTATAATGTAAAGGCTCTGTTTTCCGCGCCCAGCATCACGAACGGGGACGCATTCATCGGAAATCTTGATTCGGGAGCTACCGGGAACATAGATACCATGCTTACCGGTGTCAATCCTACAATGGATGACGGGAATGTAACCGTGACCGTATCCTATGAAAACGAGATGGGGCAGGTGTTCACACAGGATTTCGAGACAACGCTTTATGTGAATCCGCCGATGGGTGTAGACGGAGGCATGGACGGAATGGAAGGCGCGATCCGGCCGATGCCCGAACCTGAGGGCTTCTCGTTAACCTCTTTCATTGAAACGCTTCCGCTGTGGGCGAAGATAGCGATCCCGATAGCCCTGGTCCTCATAATAATAGGAATCATCGGCGGGATAGTCTCCCACAGAAAGAAAAAGAAGCGGCAGAAAGAACTGGAAGTCGACTACCTTGATGATTAAACTCGGAGTTTGATTTATCAAACTCCGAGGGCCAAAAAGTTCTCGAAGAGAATTTTTTGGCAATAAAGGATTTGCTTTTGCAAATCCTATCCAAATTAAACTCGGAGTTTGATTTATCAAACTCCGAGGGCCGAAAACATGTGTATTTTACATGTTTTCGGCAATAAAGGATTTACGAAGTAAATCCTATCCTTATTAAACTCTGAGTTTCATTTATGAAACTCCGAGGGCCGAAAAGTTCTCGAAGAGAATTTTTTGGCAATAATCTAAATAACACTTGTTGCCATGCGATTTACAGATATGCTCTCCATGAGCTGGAGCAGCCTCCTTAAAAGAAAAATGAGGACTGTGATGACGATAATGGGCGTGGTCATAGGCACGGCCTCCATAGTCGTTATGGTCTCCTTAGGACTGGGCCTGCGCCGGGTCACGATAGAGAACGCCCAGCAATGGGGGAGCCTTACCCAGATAGAGATTTTCGCGGGCGGAAGCGATGATTACGGCGGAAGCACCGAAACGGTGGTGACTGATACTTCCAAGTTTTTATCGGACGATACCATACAGAGGATAAAAAACCTTGATCACGTGGAGTCGGTCGAGCCCATTTTAGAAGCAAGGGTCATCGTTAAACAGGGAATTTACGAGGCAAGCTGTATAATACGGGGGACGACTCTTTCATATCTTGAGGGGAAAAACCTGCCGCTTGCAAGCGGTCATCTGCCGCAGCCGGATGGCACTGTAAAGCTTTTATACGGAAATCTTGCCATAGTACAGTTCAACAACACCAAGACGGGAAAAAGCTATTGGGAGACGAATATCGTTCCGGACGTGGACCTTATGAAGCCGGTGTTCGTAATATATGATGTCAATACGTATTACGCGAGCCGGAATACAAATACCAGTCAGGGCGTAGAGGCACCGGTCAAGACCTCCGACAGCGGAAGTTCGGTCGATCAGAAGAAGCAGGCGAAGAAATACATTACGGATCCTGCCGGGGTTATCGCCGGGGCTGTCGATGATTATGCATCCTATTCCTGGGATATTTATACGGACATTGACGCATTAAAACAACAGCTTAAAACAGTCTTTAAAAAGAATCCTGTTCCGGGACAGCCGACCAAAAAGGGAGGGAAGGCTTTTCCGGAACTGTACTATACCGAGCTCGTCGTAGGGGTTGACGATATGGAAAATGTGGCGGCGGTTTCCCAGGAGATAAAGGACATGGGTTACGTCACAAGGTCGGATTCCGAGTGGATCCAGTCAGAGCTTGAACAGGCCGATTCCATTCAGACGATGCTCGGAGGGATAGGCGCGGTATCGCTTCTGGTTGCGGCAATAGGGATCGCCAATACCATGATGATGTCGATCTATGAGAGGACCAAGGAGATCGGAGTATATAAGGTCCTGGGCTGCGCCATGAAAAACATCAGATCGATGTTTTTGATAGAGGCCGCTTTTATTGGCTTTATAGGAGGCATATTCGGAGCGGGATTAAGCTATCTGGTCTCCTATATTATTAACAAAGCCTCGGCTGACGGGCAGGGTATAATATCCGGGCTGTCAGGGTCGGGGATATCTTATATTCCCTTATGGCTTACGGGGTCTGCCATAGTTTTTGCGACATGTGTGGGAATATTGTCGGGGATGATGCCTGCAGTCAGGGCTATGAGGTTAAGCCCGCTTGCGGCGATAAGGAACGAATAGCCGTTTCTTTATCGGGGAAGTATTTGCAGGTGGCCGGAGGAATGAAATTTTCCGGTAAATGAGGGGTATAAATGGTTTTTAGCAGTCTGCTGTTTTTATTTTGGTTCCTGCCGGTTTTTTTTGCGTTGTATTATCTGGTACCGATGCGTGCAAAAAATGCGGTGCTTTTTACGGGCAGCATTGTTTTCTATGCATGGGGGGAGCCGGGTTATCTTCCGTTAATACTCATTTCAATTCTTTTCAATTATATTGCAGGCATATTGATGCACAGGGCTTCAGGCAATGCCGGGATTAAAAGGCTTGTGCTCGTCGTTTCCCTTATGTTTGACATAGGGCTTCTGTTTTTCTTTAAGTATATTGACTTTTTCATAAGAAATATCAACAGCCTCACAGGTTCAGAGCTTCCGCTTTTCGGAGTTGCCCTGCCGCTTGGCATCAGCTTCTATACCTTCCAGATAATGTCTTATATTATCGACCTTTACAGGGGAGAAGCGGAATGCGAGCACTCACTGTTAAGGCTCGGGACCTACATCGTCATGTTCCCGCAGCTCATAGCGGGGCCGATAGTCGTATACTCCGAGGTGAGCCGGGATCTTAAGAGCAGGACTGTCAGTCCCTCGGATATTGAAGAGGGTGTAAGGATCTTTATCCTCGGGCTGGCCTCCAAGGTGCTTATAGCAAACAATGTCGGCAGGCTTTGGACGGAAGCGGGGGAGATAGGCTTTTCAAACATATCGACGCCGCTTGCATGGTTTTCTGCGATAGCCTTCACTCTGCAGATATACTTTGATTTTAACGGTTACTCGCTCATGGCCATCGGGCTCGGCCGGATGTTAGGATTCAGGTTTCCGAAGAACTTTGACTTTCCCTATATTTCTTCTTCCATTACCGAGTTCTGGAGAAGGTGGCATATGACACTCAGCTCGTGGTTCAGAGATTACCTCTATATCCCTCTTGGCGGAAACAGGAGGGGCGCCTTTCGGACTTATGTAAATCTATTCATAGTATGGGCCGTTACGGGGTTCTGGCATGGGGCAGATTGGAATTTCATAATCTGGGGGCTGTATTTCTTCGTCCTTTTATCGGCTGAGAGGATCTTCCTCAAAGGATTTCTTGAAAAACACAGGATTTTTTCACATTTTTACACAATGTTTTTTGTGGTGATGAGCTGGGTAATATTTGCGGTAACCGACCTGACAGAGCTGTCAGTGTATTATTCGAGGCTGTTCGGGGGCTTTGCGGGAGAGGATATACTTTACTATTTAAGAAACTACGGCTTTATCATGGGGGTGGGGATTCTTCTTTCAACGCCTGCTCTCAAGGGCTTTTATAACAGGATAAAGGATGGGCTTTTGGGCGCGGTCCTTAATATGGGGCTTCTTGTGGCATGTGTCGCCTACCTTGCGGATGCCGGCTTTAATCCGTTTTTATACTTCCGTTTTTAGGAGTGAACCAATGGAAAAGTGCACGATTTGCTTTGCAAATCGGCGCAGGAGATAAACAGTGGGAAGAGTTAAGCTTAAAAATAATATAACTTCAATATTGTTCGGAACGGTCCTTGCAGCAGGGCTTTTAGGCTACCTTGTCAAGCCGGATGCAGGGTTTTCGGAGTTTGAGAACAGATACCTGAAACAACGCCCTTCGGTGACCCTGTCAGGCATTATGGACGGAAGCTTCATGTCCGAATTCGAGACCTACACATCGGAGCAGATCCCTTTCAGGGAGACCTTCATAAAGCTGAAGGCAGTCATAGAAAGGGCGGAGTTCAAGCTTGAGAACAACGGGATCATCCGCGGAAACGATAACCAGCTTTTTGAAAAGCTCCTTTCTTATAATAAGAATCTTGAAAGAAACGAAGGGATCATCGCTTCCTTTGCTGAGAAAGCAGACAGGGATTTTTATGCGGCAGTTATTCCGAACTCATTTGAAATACAGGGAGACCGAATGCCAAGAGGGGTTCCGAAGGTTTCCGAGAAGTCCGCGTTAGATGAGTTTTATTTAAAATTGTCGTCATTTCCGCATTGTAAGACAGTGGACTTATATGATATGCTAAGCTTGCATTCCGATGAGGAGATATATTATCATACAGACCATCACTGGACAAGCCTCGGAGCCTATTACGGATACTTAAGGCTATGTGATGAGATGGGACTTTCTCCTGTAGATATGGGGAGCCTTAAGAAGGAAAGTGCGGAAGGGTTTTACGGGACCTATTATTCCAAATATAAAGGGGTAGGGATAAAGCCTGACAGCATCGATTATTATGACACGCCTTCCTTAAGTTATGTAAACCTGGACGATAACAGTTCCCATGACGGGCTCTATGATACGGAAAAGCTGTCGGTTTATGACAAGTACGCTATGTTTATGTACGGAAACCCGGGCATGGCGGTGATCGAGAAAGACGGGAAAGGCCGGGAAGGCAGCAAGGGGTCCGGGCAGGAGCAGGATCCGGGAACAAAGAGCCTCGTACTTTTTAAGGATTCCTATGCAAATTGCCTGATCCCTTTTCTTACATATAATTATGACAGGATAGTGATAATAGATCTCAGGTATTTCGGAGGAAGCACAGCCGAAATACTTTCCGGGAACAGTGGAGCGGATGTGCTGCTTTTATATAATTTCATGCATTTGAGCGAGGATTCGAATTTTTATAAACTCCTGAAATAGATTTTTATTATACTGAGGTAATTATCCGGTCTGCGATGCGGCCCGGACTTATTCGACATTTACTAAAGCAAATACCGGATCGGACCGGCATAAACTGACGTTTATGTCTGAGCGCATAACGGTTTGGATTTATGGTTGTTAAGAGGGGTGGAACTGTGAGTAAAAGAAGGATTACGGGAATGAACAGAAGAACCGGGGATAAACATGACGGTGAAAGAGCGGGAGACAGAAATGTAAACGAAAGAGCCGGTGATGGAAACGGTGATGAAAAAACCGGCGATGATTACTATTTTGATAAAGAGGATGATTATTCCGAAGAGGCCTCCCTGTATAAGCCCGCCCCGCCGGTTGCACAGGAGGAAAAATCCAAGGGGATAAAGATCGAGAAGTTACGGAGGGATGATAAGGGGAGAGTTCTGTCTGACGAGCCGGTTCCGATGCCCAAGGAGAACCTGTATTATAACAGCGACGGGTATATCCCTCAGGAAAACGTCAACTATTCGAGAAGGGCAGATGCCGCGGCGGAAACGCCTAAAGGGGATGAAAGCGGGGCTTTCACGCCCGGTACGGGAGATGGCACGGATCCGGAAAAAGCTGTTTCCGAATCAGCGGAGGCCGGGGCACGGGCCATGGAAAAGGCGGAAGCTGAGATCCAGGCAGAGGCTCAAAAGGAGCTGTCGGCAGAGGTTGAAAAAATAGTTTCTAAGGAAGTTTCCAAAGAAAGCGCAGATGTTTATGCGTCTGTGCCTGAGGAAGATATTCTGGAAGGTTCAGCACAGAATACCGAGCCTGAAGACCTGTATTTTGATGAAGACGACCCGCCTGAAAGCGAATTGTCCGAAGAAGGAGAATATCAGGAAGTATATGAAGCCGTAGGTTCTGAAGTGCTGTCTGAGACAGATTCCGGATCATATACTGACCCCGGTCCCGATCCCGGGTTCTATCCTGAAGAGGATATCACGGAAGCTTCAGAGGAAACGGAAGATTTGCCGGCAGAAGAAGGAATGCCGGAAACCGGAGTTTATTACGAATGGGGGGCTGTCCCGGAAACCGCGGATTTGCAGACAGAAGAAGGAACAGAGGGGGTTGGCGCGCTTCCCGGGGGGGAAGACCGATCAGGATCCGGAGCTTTTCCTGATCATGAAAGCCTGCCGGAATCCGGAACTTACACGGGAGAGGAGATCATGCCGGAAACGGCGGCAATGTCCGAAGAGGAAGAGCTTGATGATCCGTACGATAAATATTATAAGGACAGCTGGGTAACAAAGTTTGTTCCGCCCGCAGCCGAAACACAGCCTGCGTCTAAAGCGGGACGCCCTAAAAACAAGGCGCTTGTCATATCGCTTGCGGGTATTGGAGTGGTTGCGGCTGTTTTCTGCGGGATCATGGTAGCGCTGTGGGATATGGAAAAATCCGGTGAGGATCTCACTGAAGCCATCAAAGGAACCTATTCCCAGAAGCTCATGCAGGAATATCTTGCCGGAATGCGGGTTGCGGATCAGGACGCAGGGTACAGTATAGAGTTTGAAAGCCTGACGGAGGAAACGCAGGAGGCTCCTGAAGCAGCTCCGGAGGAGCCTTTGGAAGTCTCTGAAGAACCCTCAGAGGAACCCTCGGAGACTCCTGAAGCTTCTGAGCCGGAGCCTGCCTCAGAAGAAGCGGTTTCAGAAGAAGGCGGTCAGGGAACGGATGTGGAGATCTCCGGCCTTACATCGATAGTGGATGCGGGAAGCGGGGATGAGATCGAGTTTGCAAAAACAGAGCCCGGGGGAGAGGAAGCTGCGGCAGTCTTTGAGGTTCCGGATCCGAACGCAAACTATCCGCTTGAGTTTCGGACGGTTGACTACGGGTATTTTCTGGATGCGCTCTTTATCGGAGATTCAAGGCTTCAGGGCTTTGGAATGTATGCTGATCTTCCGGCCACCTATTATTGCGTGACAAGCTTTTCGGTCTATAAATATGATACGATGAAGGTGGTTCAGACGGATCAGGGTAAGAAGCCGATATTCGATGTCCTTCCGTATGATATGTTCACCAAGATCTATATTAAGGTCGGGCTTAATGAGATGGGAGGAAATGACGATCTGTTCTACGAGAAATATGCGGAGCTTATCGCAAAGCTGAGGGAATATGAGCCAAGGGCTATAATATATGTGCACGCAATACTTCCGGTATCCAACGCTAAATCAGCGTCTGACAAGTATCATAATAATCCCAACATATACGCAAGGAATGAAAAGCTTAAGCAGTTCGCTCTTGAGCAGAAGGCCTATTATGTGGATGTCAATTCGGCGCTTGCTTTAGAGGACGGAAGTCTTCCTCCGGATGCGGCTTCGGACGGGATCCATCTGAAGGCCCAGTATATGGGGCCCTGGAAGGAGAGCCTCAGGGAACAGGCTATCGTGCCATAGGAGGCTTTTACGATCGAGCGCTTGGGCATAAACAAAAGTTTATGCCGATAAATCTATATAACAATCTTGTAAGAAGATCATAAAAAAGGGGAGGATAATAGTAATGAAAAAGAAGACAATGCTCAAATTGGCCGGGATGATGATCGTAACGGCACTTCTTGCCGGATGCGGGAATGATACCGCAGACAAGGCAGATGAAAGCTCACAGGCCGCATCGGAAAAAACGGAGGCTTCTGCTGAAAACGCAGATGATAACGAGGCTTCTGATGCTAAAGACACACAGGAAGAAGCCCAGGCGGAGGCGTCAGTGGAAATAGATGCCAAAGGACTGGCTGAGAGGCTTAGAAATGAGATAGCTTATCAGGATGATCTGAGTGAGGTTGACCTTGAGACCGCAGGTATGTTCCTGAGCTTTTCGGATGCAGGGATAGATGAAGCCTATATTTATGAGAGCTCCGGAGCGACCGCGGAGGAGATCGTGGTTATAAAGGGAAGCTCTGCTGAGGATGCGGATAAGCTTAAGAGCGCACTTGAGAACAGGGTCTCGGAGCAGAAGGAGGCTTATGAAGATTATGTACCGGAGGAACTGAATAAGCTTTCAGAGGCTGTGATAGCGGTAAAGGATAATACGGTCATCCTGTCGGTGAGCGATGAGCCGGAAAAGGCGAAGGAGATAATCGGAAACTGACAGGTATGGCTTTCTGCGGGAACAGGGAAAAAGCCGTTTAAAGACCATACTTATGTTGTCCGCATGTAAGTGTCCGTATGGCAGGTTATAGAATCCTTAGAAGAGATTTGGGGCTGGAGCAATTCAGCCCCTTTATGATAAAAATGCAGGTTTTTTCAGCCAGGTTATAATGACAACCGGGTAATTTACGTGGATAGCAGGAAAGGCCGGGATTTCCCGGGAAGAGGATGATATGGGAAAATTAATTAAGCTCGATGAATCGTTTTTGTCTCAAATAGCAGATCTGTACAGAAATGCTTTTATGGGAGAACCGTGGAACGATAACTGGAGCGACAGGACGCAGCTCGAAGAATACATAAAAGATGTTTCGCGTGCTTTCACGGGACTCAATTACGGTCTTCTTACAGATGACAGGCTTATTGCAGTATCTCTTGGAACGATACGCCATTGGTGGGAGGGAACTAACTACAACATTGAAGAATTCTGTGTTGACCCCGCATTTCAGGGGCAGGGAACAGGTTCCCGTTTTATGGCCATGATTGAAGATGATATAAAGGAGCAGGGGCTTGCGGGAATATTTCTTCAGACAGACAAGGATAAGCCCTCTTACCGTTTCTATCTGAAAAACGGTTATAAGGACCTGGCTTTACATGTAAGTCTTTATAAAAGTGTTAACGGCAAAGCCGGGGTTATGCCCTGAGTGCAGCAAACCCCTGGTACAAAGAGAAGGTCCTTACGGCAAATTCATTAGCTGCAGTGGTTTTCCAAGGTGCAGATACAAACCGCCCAGAAGGAATCTGAAATAGTATGAATTGCGCACGATTTGCCGTACAGATCGGTACAGTTAAGAAAAATCAGGCAAAATATTCAGATAATTCAGAAAATTTAAAAGCAATATTAAAAAACTTAAATAAATTTTCAAAAAAGTATTGACAACTCCGGACCGAACGAATATAATACAGACATAACAAAGAGAGAGAACAAAAAATAAGAAAAATCTGAAGAAGGAGGTACGGACCACCTAAATACTTAGCTTAAGAAGTATAAAGTTCAGATGTTGTACTGGAAGCTTATTGATTTTCTACCGCCGATTTGCAGGATTTGATTTTATTAACCGGCTGTAAAGTCTGGAAAGGCAGACTGATTAACAGATTAAAAGGCGCTTAACAAAAGGACATGCGAAGAAAAGCAGGGTACAGTGGCAGAGACCACATAAGACGTACATGAGAAGAAAGAGTCCGAGTGCTGAAGATTGCAGGGTTTTATGATTTAAGAAACCGAAAGTTGCAATGGTGAAAATTGAATATTGTGCATAGTGTGACGAACACTTTAAAGTTCACATAGATTGCAAAAGGCGATTTTAATGGGAGAAAGTCAAGAAGCTATGGATCGCGGATGAAGTTAATAACTACCGCGAAAAGGAGGTACAGTCCATTGGATGAGTCAGTAAGGTAGGAGCGGGTGCTAATCGTAGAATTGGTATCCGCTCTTATCGTTATTCAAATTTTCGAAGAAAATTTGAATGACCAAAAACATGTGTTTTTTACATGTTTTTGGCAATAGAGGATTTGCCTTGGCAAATCCAATCCTATTTTATTCAAATTTTCGAAGAAAATTTGAATGACCAAAAACATGTGTTTTTTACAATAAAGGATTTGCCCTGGCAAATCCTGTTCCATTTTTAGCATTCTGAAATTATCTTTTCTGTTCATCATATATTTGTTATAATTCCATTATGAGAAAATTTATCTGTTCACTGTTTTCCATATTCCTGTTTATGCTGTTCATCCCTTTTAAAGCTTCCGCCTATGATAATATCACCATAGTGATAGATCCCGGGCACGGCGGAACCGAAGGCGATGAGCATGCGGCGTATGGTGCTATATACTCCGATGATCTTTTCGAGAAGGATATAGACCTTATAACGGCCCAGGCCATGTATGATGAGCTTATCCAGTATCCGAACCTCACCGTATACATGACAAGACAGGAAGATAGAGAGCTCACGCTTAAGGAAAGAGTGGATTTTGCCGAGTCTGTCGGGGCCGATCTGATGGTCTGCGTGCATTATAATGCTTCCGAAGAGCATCTTTTCTATGGTTCTGAGATATTCACTTCAGCCTTCGGCTCATGCTATACCACAGGCTGCGGAGCTGCTCAGTGCATCATGAACAGGTGGAGGAACTTCGGACTTGATGACAGGGGGATAAAGACAAGGCTTAATTCTGACAATGAGGATTATTACGGGGTCATAAGACATGGCAAGAATGTAAATATACCCGTGATCATCATAGAACATGGGTATCTTGACAACCATATCGATAATGAGAAGATCGGAAGCGAAGACAGATGGAGAGAAATGGGATGGATAGATGCCGATGGTATCGCTGATTATTACGGCATAGAAAAGAATGTCATGTCCGGGTCGGTCTATCCTACGGTAGATGTAAGCCTTCCTGATGATATCGTTTACCCTGATGAAACGGCGCCCGCAAACATCTCGGTGGAGATAAGCCGGAGAGACGGTGATTATTCCGAAGAGGACGACGTGCTGTTTGATTATACCATAAGCTGTGAAGAGGACGATAGCCGGCTTATGTATTATAATGCCGCAATGGGCACCATCGATACTGTCAATCCCGCAGATTTCGCGGATCTGAAGCTCTGGGGAGACAGGGATTCGGTAAGCGACACCTTAAGTGTTCCGGCTGATTATTCGGCAGGGATCGTATTCAGGGTGTATAATATCTATGGATTGTATACGGATTACGAGACTTATGTAGAGGCGATCATAGAGACTGAAAAAGAGATAGAAGAGGCGGCCGAAAAGGCAGAGGAGAAAAAAGAGACGGAAGACGGGCCGGTAAAAGAGGAAGACTCTGAGGCAGCGGCAGTTTCGAAAGAGGCTTCCGACAGTGAGCCGGGTAAGCAGAAAAATGTGTCCGAAGCTGACGGTGCGACGGTCGCTTCAGAAATAAAAGTGGAAAATAAGGAAGGTGGAGTAAAGGAAAACGCCAAGCCCATATCTTCGCTTATTGAAAAGGCGGACACGGACAGTTCGATGGTCTATGCCGTGGTTTTTGTACTTGCAACGATAGTTTTTATCCTTCTGATCATAATTATCGCACTCGTAAAACAGGGACTGAGGGACGGAAAAGACGAAGACGTGGATCTGTTCTGACAGTTCAGGATCAGGATCTTTATAAACTGTAATCATTTAACGATAAAGGGGGTAGAAATATGAAGCTTAAGTTTATCGGAGCGGATCATGAAGTGACGGGGAGCTGTCATTTTATTGAAGCATGCGGCAGGAATATGATCGTGGATTATGGAATGGAGCAGGGGGTGAACATCTATGAGAATGTTTCACTGCCGGTTTTGGCAGAGGAGATCGACTATGTCTTCCTGACCCATGCGCATATAGACCATTCCGGCCTGCTCCCGCTTCTTTACGCGGAGGGCTTCAGGGGGAAGATATATGCTACAAACGCCACGGCACAGCTTGCGTCCATCATGCTGCGTGACAGCGCCCATATACAGATGGCGGAATCGGAATGGAGAAACCGTAAGGCAAAGAGGGGCAGTGAAATAGAGGAGTATGAACCGATATATGATATGCAGGATGCAGACGGTGCCATAAAATGTTTTGAGCCCTGCCCCTATGACAAGGTGATAGAGGTTACGAAGGGAATAAGCATAAGGTTCAATGATATCGGGCACCTGCTTGGGTCCGCGGCAATAGAGGTCTGGCTTGAGGAGGACGGGATAAAGAGGAAGATAGTATTCTCCGGCGATGTGGGTAATCACGACCAGCCTCTAATCAAGGAACCAGGAAAGATAGAGGAGGCTGATTATGTTATAGTCGAATCTACTTACGGGGACAGGCTTCATAAGCAGGCAGCCCTTGATTATGTGGACGAGCTGACGTCGATCCTTAAAGAGACCTTTGACAGGGGCGGAAATGTTATCATTCCTTCGTTTGCCGTAGGCAGGACACAGGAGCTTCTGTACTTCCTGAGAAAGATAAAGACGGAGAAACTTGTCAAAGGATATGATGACTTTAAGGTCTATGTGGATTCACCGCTAGCCGTTGAAGCGACTAATATATTTAACAAGAATATAGAGGAATGCTTTGACGAAGACGCAATGAAGCTTGTGAGAAAGGGGATAAATCCCATATCATTTCCGGGACTTCAGCTCTCAATTACGAGCGATGAATCGAAGGCTCTGAACTTTGACGAGGAGCCGAAGGTCATTATCTCCGCTTCGGGCATGTGTGAAGCGGGAAGGATCAGGCACCACTTAAAGCATAATCTCTGGCGCAGGGAATGCACTATTCTTTTTGTGGGTTATCAGGCAGTAGGAACGTTAGGCAGAAATATCGTTGAAGGAGCGAGCAAGGTCAAGCTCTTCGGTGAAACGGTCGATGTGAACGCCTCTGTCAGACAGCTTTTAGGACTTTCAGGCCACGCGGACAGAGATGGCCTTACGGAGTGGATGTCCGGCTTTAAGAACAAGCCTTTGAAGGTCTTTGTCGTGCACGGTGATGACGAGGTATGCGATATATTCGCGGAGCATCTCAGGAAGGAACTTTCACTTGATACCTTTGCGCCTTTTTCGGGTGCTGTTTACGATCTTTCAAAGGATAAGCTTACAGAGAATCCGGCAGGTGTAAGGATATCCAAGAAAAAGCGCAGCTCCAATGCTATATTTGACAGGCTTATTGCAGCAGGGCAGAGGCTGCTTTCGGTTATCAGGCATAATGAGGGCGGGGCAAACAAGGATCTCGCAAAATTTGCCGATCAGATCAATTCGCTCTGCGATAAATGGGACAGATAGGTTATTAGGAGGCAAAAATGAGCTATGCGGACAAAGTGTTCATAGATATGTGCACTGATATCCTTGAAAACGGATGCGATACAAAGGGAGAAAAGGTCCGCCCGAAATGGGAGGACGGATCCTCCGCCTATACGATAAAGAAATTCGGTGTCATTAACCGGTATGATCTCAGGAAGGAGTTTCCGATCATAACCCTAAGACGGACAGCCATAAAAAGCGCCGTGGACGAGATGCTCTGGATCTGGCAGAAAAAATCCAACAACGTAAAGGATCTAAGCTCCCATATCTGGGATTCCTGGGCGGATGAAAACGGCAGTATCGGAAAGGCTTACGGCTATCAGATGGGAGTTAAGCATAAATACAGGGAAGGGATGTTTGATCAGACGGACAGGGTGATCTATGACCTTAAGAACAACCCCTTCAGCAGGCGTATCATGACTAACATGTATGTCCATGCCGATCTGAGCGAAATGAATCTGTATCCCTGTGCCTACAGCTGTACCTTCAACGTAACCCAGGAAAAGGGAGAGGAGAGGCTTACCCTGAATGCTGTATTAAACCAGAGATCCCAGGATGTGCTTACGGCGAACAACTGGAATGTGGTCCAGTATGCCGTGCTTGTCCACATGCTGGCCCGGGCCTGTGATATGAACGCAGGGGAGCTTGTGCATGTAATAGCGGATGCGCATATCTATGACCGGCATGTTCCCCTGGTAGAGGAGCTTATAAAAAGAGAACCCAGGCCTGCGCCTGAGTTCGTGCTGAATCCGGAGATCCATGATTTCTATGATTTTACGAAGGATGACGTGGAGCTTATAGGGTATGACCCTCATCCCCAGATAAAGAATATCCCCGTAGCGGTATAAATCCGCGGAAGCAGGGTATGACAGAGGGTTTTACAGAGGGTCTGAAGGAACAGCGGGAACTTTTACGGACAGTTGGCAGGAAATATATAATAAAAATCTCGATCCATCAGTCCTTCAAAAAGCCGTGACAGGTTTAACCCTGCGTTATTCTCCTTCGCCGTTACCCTCGGAATTATCTTCTTCGGAATGCTCTTCCTCGGAATGCTCTTCTTCAGGCTGTTCTTCTTTAGGCTGTTCTTCTTTAGGCTGTTCTTGTTCAGGCTGTTCTTCGTGATGCTCTTCCTCAGAGTGCTGCTCTTCAGCCGGGGCTTCCTCATGGCTCTCTTCGCTCTGTTCGCCGGTTTCTCCGCTGTTTTCCTGCTCCGGTGCGGGCTCTTCCGGAACCGGCTCTTCCTTCACCTTCCACTGATAGAAGAAGGCGTGGTTTCCTATCATCGTATACTCGCTTATCATGTAGTAGTCAGCATAGTATTTGGTCATGAAAAACAGATAATCGCCGACACGGGCACCGCCTAAAACCTCCTGGGCCGCTTTTATGCAGGTTGAATTGGGTCCTTTTTGTATTATCAGTTCGACTTTCCCTGACCGGTACGATGCAAACTGCATATTCTGCGTGATGACTGCCACAACGCTGTTTGGGAATGCCGAGCTTTTCACGCGGTTCATGATGACCGAACCTACGGCAAGCTTTCCGGTGTAGGACTCCCCGTCCGCCTCTGCCTGTATCGTCGCCGCAAGCCATTCAAGCTCTGAGGCGCTGGCTGCATAAGAACCCGAGGTGTCTTCCTTTTTCATTGCGAGACGCTGCGCGACCTGTTTTGCAAGCTCTGCCTGGGCCGCCGCGGTCTGGGCTTCCAGGGCCTTCATCGTCTTATCGAGCTCGGCAAGCTGGGCATCATAGTTTGCAAGCTTTCCCGCTTCTGAGTACATGGAGCTGTTTGTGGAATCGAGCATGCCCTGGACTTCGTCCGCGATGCTTTCAAGCTCTGAATATTTGTCATCGAGGCTGTCCTGGTATGAGGAGAGCTCGTCCTCCCTGTCCTCGATCTGGGCGAGCTTTTCGTTAAGCTCCGCTTCGAGAACCCTGCATTCTTCTATTCTTTTCTGGTCATATTTGACCATAGTGGTCACATATACGGATCTGTTAAGAAAGTCGCTGAAGGAGCTGGCCTCAAGCACACGCTCCAACATTCCCCTTTTCCCGCCGTTTTCATAAACATTCTTCATCCGCTGGTTTAAGAGCCGCTGGATCTCTTCCTTTCTTGCCCTTATATCGTTCAGCTCGCCGTTTAAGTTTACTATTTCGGCAGACACGGCGGAGAGGGCATCTTCGGTTTCTGAGATCTGGGAATCAAGCTCGTCCAGCTTGTCGGAATAGTCAGACACGGTGCTCTGGAGGATGGCGCTTTTATTCTTTAAGTCGCTTACCGTGCTCTCGGTTTCGGCCCGCTGCTGCTGGAGCAGTGAAATGGAATCCTTGGTGGCCTTGGTCTGCTTTTCGAGGTTTGAGATCATATCCTGGGTCTGCGCCTCTTTCTGCCTCATGCTCGCGATCTCGTCCTCATATTCGTCGGCACGGCATGCAAGGCTAAGGGCAGCACAAAGAAAAGAGCACAGAAGAAGCGCCGCCGTAACTTTTCGCATATTGAATTTTAAATATTTAAGATCGTAGACCATGTTTTTATAGTAAGCGAAGAAAGCAGTTGCAGCCTGAATATGCGAAAATCCGCAAATATTCTCTAAGCAGCGATATCCTGGACGGTTTTTACTGGGCCCGCCCGGGATATTATGATATCAGGGTCAAAAGCCTGAACCCACGGCAAGCTTGCTTGCCAGTGGGTGAAAGGTTTTATGACCCGCCACAATATGAGCAAGAAGTGGGGAGGGGGCCCCACGGATTGCGAATATTGGGGAGCGTGGTGGAAG
>JAIKXO010000029.1 GCA_024684065.1 Lachnospiraceae bacterium | reverse complement strand
CCGGCAAGCAGTTCGGCCAGATCGTGACCTTCCAGTCGCCAAAGAAATTCAAGGAAGCGGTGGACGAGGCGCTGAAGCTCTTTTCCGCCGGAGGCCTGGGGGAGGCCGTACCGAAGGTCTGGGACGAGGTCGAGCCTGCATATAAAGATGCGCTCAAATGCCTAAGGGAGATTGCCGGGACGCCGGGGGATGTGCCCTCGCTGTCCGACAAGGAAAAGAAGAGGTTCGCGAAGAGCTTCCAGGGCTTCGACAGCCTGCTTGCGCAGCTTAAGGCCTTCACGAATTTCGAGGGGAAAAGCATCGAGGATTACGGCATGACTGACCAGGAATACGCCGATTACGCCGCACATTACCAAAATATCCTGGCGGAAATACGCGCATCCAAGGAAGGGGATCAGGACACTGACGACACGCCCGGGCAGGAAGCTGCGGAAGCCCCGGATCCGGATTATGAGCTTATCGCATACAGCAAAGCCACGATCGACTATGAATATATCCTTAACTTAATTCAGAATATCGTCTCTTCCATGGATGAAGGCGGCGAAGACGAGGAGGATATCCAAAAGAAGATCGGAGAGGTCAGGGAGTACGTAGACGACCTCCGGAAAGCCAATTCAAAGCTCGGAGAGATCATGGGGCAGATCGTGGACAACCTTGAACAGGACAGGTCCGTTTATAAAGGCCTTAATATTTCAGAGATATTTGAATCCATGAAAAAAGAAGCCCTGCTTTCGGTCATCGACGAATTCTCAAAAAAATGGTATGCAGACAGGGATGCCGTCCTGTATGCCGCTGAATACAGCCATGACGGGGAGATCCCCAACTCCAATGTATTGAAGGAAACAGCGAATTACGCAGAGTACAAGGAAAACACGGAGGATCCGGCTCCCAAGTTCACTTACCGCAGCATGATGGTCAAAGAGCTGGGGCAGGTCATAGCTGAAGAAATATTACCGCTTAGATAGCAGTAGCTGTAAAAAACGGCATGAAAGCCGCTAATATTACACTGGCCACGAAGGGAGTGCATCATGGGATATATTTATATTATGACAAACCCGGCATTACATGACATGGTAAAAATCGGATATGCGAATGATGTAGAGGCAAGAAGGCAGCAACTGAGCACTACAGCACTGCCTTACGAATATGAGATATATGCCACATATGAAACTTCCGGAAAGCTGGAAGACAAGAAGCTGCACAAGATGATAGATAACCTTAATCCAGACTTAAGGGTATCGAAAAACAGGGAATTTTTCGTGATGTCTCCTGAAGACGCCTATGAGCTGTTAGAGGCGATAGCCGTAATCAGCGGATCACAGGACAAACTAAAAAGAGCCAGAAGCGGTAAAAGCCCTGATACAGCACAGACTGTCAGAAAGCCCCCCATAAATTTCTACAAGTGCGGGCTAAAAGATGGAGACCAACTGGTCTGCACGGAAGATGCATCAATAGTTGCGTCGGTAAAGGGCGAGCACAAGGTTCTGTATGGGGACGAAATTACATCCCTGACCGCAATAATGAGAAAAATCAAGGGATATAAGAATATTGCGGGACCATCCTACTTTACATTTAACGGGGAGCCACTTACTGATATCGCCGCAGGGACGCAATGGAAATAATGAATCCTTACTATAATTACGAGGAGGTAACAATGTGAATAAAACCAAAAGTGTTTTTACTGCACTGACTATAATTGTAAGTGCTGTGGGCACTATGTTGCTACGTAAATCAAGGACAAAAAGACAACCGAACGATATCGTTAAGGCCGTTGAAGATGTTGCCAAGGATCTACACGAACCGCATTTTGGCGGACTCTCCGAGTCGTTTTTATCACAGCTTGCAAAGGAAACATCCAGAGGGCAGAAGGTAAAAGTACTCGGAAATAATGTACTTGAGTATTATTACCGGTCTAATAGCGGCAGGCAACAACAAATTACAAAGTTTATTATTGATGAAGAAGGAAAACTTGTACGATATGTGGGGATGGGACCCTATGCAAACGCAAATTCTCCCCGGTTTTTTCAGGAAAAGCTTTTTGCTGCTTTAAAATCAGTGAATCATTAAATTAACCAACTCTGAGTTCTCTTTTATATTTATAATATGTGTTCCGGCTCAGCCCGACAACCTTCATGACCTCCACGTCGGACAGGGAGCCGTTGAAGCTCTTTGAGAGGCGCAGTATATACTCCTTCGCCGGGGCTTCTTTTTTCACATGGAGCTTACTTCCGGAGCGCTGCCCGATCTGTTTCCCGTTGAGCCTTGCGGTCTCGATCCCCTCCCTGGTCCTCTGCCGGAGATCCTGCACCTCTTTCTCGGCCTGGTCGAACGCGATCCGGATCTGTCTTGCGGCCAGCTTCCGGAAATAATTATTGAGGCCCTTGAAGATCTCATCCTCGTCCGTGCCCTGGAACTCTATCCTGTCGCGCATATTTTCGGCATAAACCTCAGTATCTATGTAGTGTTCCTTTAAAAACACGAGCTGTATGCCTTTTTCGTAA
>JAIKXO010000250.1 GCA_024684065.1 Lachnospiraceae bacterium | reverse complement strand
TGCGTTCGTAGCTCAGTGGATAGAGCAGCGGATTCCGGTTCCGCGTGTCGGGGGTTCGAATCCTCTCGGACGCGTACAACTGTCTTAAGAAGTTGAGCATTTTCGGGGAAGGTAAATAATATATGGCGCGAAGCAGATTTTCTGATATTCTGGAAAGGCATTACAAATATTTTATTATCGGTGGTGTTTTTCTCATACTCATTATCATTCTGATAGTCTTTCTTGTTGCAAGAAGCGGGGATGATTCAGAATCCGAAGGCGGGACTTCCGAAAGCAGCGTTGAGGTGCCTAAGGACAAATATGAGGTGAACGCATATCCAAATGTAAATTCCCTCATGGAAACCTATTATACCGCTATGATGAACGGCGATACGGATACGATCGCGAGTGTCTGTGATGTGCTGAGTGACGCCGAGCGGTTCAGGATGGAAGAAAAGGCCAAATACTATCAGTCAGCGGATAACTTTGTTGTTTATACAAAGAAGGGATACAGGGATAATTCATATTTTGTACTTGTGACCTTTAATATCCTCTATTCCGGAGCGTCAACACCGGCTCCTTCCCTTGATTCCACCTATGTATGCACGAATGAAAGCGGTGCGCTCTATGTGAACAAGTCTGACCTGTCGGAAGAAGAGCAGGCTTATCTTCTTGAACTCACGGTCCAGAGCGATGTAGAGGAGCTTATCGATAAGGTAAATGTGGATTATAACAAAGCGATAGAGGGAGATCCGAACCTTGCACAGGTTATTTCCACTATTGATGCCGAGGTAAGCGAGGCTGTTAAAGAGCGCCTGAGCGAGCAGCAGAGGCTGGATGCCGAAGCGGCGGCAGAGCAGGAGGCTGCGGCACAGGCTGCGGCACAGGCTGCCGGAGCCACAGAGGTAAGAGCCAAAAAGGTTGTCAATATAAGGTCTTCACCGAGCACTGAGGCTTCCATACTCGGAAAGACTGAAAGCGGACAGACCTTTACCAGATATGAGGCCATGGAGAACGGCTGGAGCAAGGTTGATTATAATGGGACTGAAGCTTATATCAGTTCCGAGTTCCTTGAAGAGGTTCAGTCGGCACCGACACAGGCCGCGGACGGTACAAGCGTTGAGACCGTCACGGTAAAGAGCGGATCAGGCACGATAAATGTCCGTTCTTCGGCCAGCACGGCAGACAGTTCCAATAAGATAGGATCGGCGAGCGGCGGCGACACCTTTGAGCTGATAGAGAGGCTCGACGGATGGTGCAAGATCAAATATAACGGCCAGGAAGCTTATATAAGCTCGGATTTTGTAGAATAAAAGCCGTGATCCGGTAACAGCCAGGGAAAGGGCAGAAACAGTAAAGCTCTTTTCGGGTGAAAAAAGACATCTGTGAACAGATATCGGATAAATGCGGGATTCAGCGGATAAGGTATCAGTTTAACAGATCAGGCTATAAGCAGGACAAGGATAGGATTTACTCCGTAAATCCTATCCTTTTTAAGAGGAACAGATATGGCGCAGGGCATCAGGATAAATAAATATATTGCGGATGCAGGGGTCTGCTCAAGGCGGGATGCGGATATCCTTATCAAGAACGGAAAGGTTACGATCGACGGAAGGGTTGCACTCTGCGGAGACAAGGTGACAGAAGGGATGTCCGTGCTTGTTAACGGCAGGAGTGTCGAGCTTAAGGAAAAGAAGGTCTATCTTGCGTATAACAAGCCCAAAGGGGTCGTATGCACCTCTGAAAAGCGGGAGAAGGATAATATCATAGACCTGATCAATTACCCGGTAAGGATCACCTATGCCGGGAGGCTTGACAAGGACTCGGAAGGGCTCATACTGCTGACCAATGACGGGGACCTTATAGACGGCCTAATGCGGGGCAGCAACATGCACGAGAAGGAGTATGAGGTAACTGTCGATAAGAAGCTTACAAACGATTTCATAAAGGCTTTGCGCGCGGGAGTATACTTAGAAGAGCTTGAGCTCACGACAAGAAGCTGCAAGGTAAGAAGAACGTCCGACAGATCCTTCAATATCATACTTACGCAGGGCCTGAACAGGCAGATCAAGAGAATGTGCAGGGCTTTTGATTACCATGTGAGGAGCATAAAAAGGATCAGGATCAACAATATAGAACTTGGCAAGCTTAAAAGGGGACAGTACAGGGATCTTACGGAGGATGAGCTTCGAAAGCTCATGAGTTCATTGCGAGAGGATAACGATGGACAGGACTGAAAGGATAAAGGAGCTCGTCGAGCTTTTAAACAGGGCGTCTAAGGCTTATTATCAGGACAATAACGAGATAATGAGCAACTTTGAATATGACAGGCTGTATGACGAGTTAACGGAGCTTGAAAAGGAGACGGGGACAGTTTTTGCAAACAGTCCCACTCTCCATGTCGGTTATGAGGCGGTCGACGGCCTGCCCAAGGAACCGCATGACCAGCCGATGCTTTCACTTGATAAAACAAAAAGCAGGGAAGATCTGAGGGACTGGCTCGGAGATAAGGAGGGGCTCTTATCCTGGAAGCTTGACGGGCTTACCATTGTCTTAACATATAATGGTGGGGAGCTTACAAAAGCCGTGACCAGAGGAAACGGGGAAATAGGGGAGGTGATCACGCAGAATGCGAGGACCTTTGTTAACCTTCCTTTAAAGATCCCTTATAAGGGTGAGCTTATACTCAGGGGCGAAGCCGTGATCGGTTATAAGGATTTTGAAAGGATCAATTCGGAGATAACCGATGCAGACGCGAAATACAAGAATCCCAGGAATCTCTGTTCAGGCTCCGTCCGCGCGCTCAATAATGAAGTTACTGCGGCGCGAAGCGTGAGGCTTAAAGCCTTCTCACTTGTTAAGGCTGACGGTGTGGATTTCGGGAACAGAAGAAGCAATCAGATGAAATTCCTTGAGGAGCAGGGATTTGAAACGGTTGAGTACCATAAGGTAGTAAGCGGCGATATCCTTGACAGGATACAGTATTTTGCCGATTCGATAGAAAAAAACGACATACCCTCCGACGGCCTCGTATTGACGTATGAGGACATAGCTTATGGAAAGTCCTTAGGAAGGACGGCAAAATTCCCGAGAGACAGTATAGCCTTCAAATGGGCCGACGAGACGGCTGAGACGATATTAAGGGAGATAGAATGGAGCCCTTCAAGGACGGGGCTCATAAATCCTATTGCGGTCTTTGATCCGGTCGAGCTCGAGGGGACTACCGTCAAACGCGCGAGCGTCCATAACATAAGCATTATAAAAAGCCTTAAGCTCGGGATAGGAGACAGGATTACGGTCTACAAGGCCAATATGATAATCCCCCAGATAGAGGAAAACCTTACGGGATCGGGAAATCTTGATATTCCAGAGAACTGTCCGGCCTGCGGCGGGAGCACTGAAATAAGGCAGGATAATGACGTTGAAACTCTGGTATGCGTTAATCCCTCATGTCCGGCTAAAAAACTCAAGGGTTTTTCGCTCTTTGTAAGCAGGGATGCCATGAACATAGACGGCCTTTCCGAGATGACGCTTGAGAAATTCATCGGCAGAGGCTTTATTTCAGACTATGCGGATATTTTCAGGCTCTCTGGACACAGGGAAGAGATATGCACCATGGAGGGCTTTGGGGAAAAATCTTACAACAATCTTAAGGAGAGCATAGACAGGGCAAGAAGGGCAGAGCCCGCAAGGCTCATATATGGCCTGGGAATTCCTAATGTCGGCCTTTCCAATGCTAAGCTTATCTGCAGACTGTTTGACGATGACATTGAAAGGATAAGGAAGGCCTCCGTGCAGGAGCTTGTCGCCGCAGAGGGGATAGGGGAAGTGATCGCTGAGTCATTCTGCGAGTACTTTAAGGATGAGAACAACAACGCCGGACTTGACGAACTTTTAAAGGAACTGGAGCTTGTTAAAAAGGAGAAAACAGAAGCAAGGGAAGGGATCCTGGGAAAAAGCTTCGTCATCACCGGAAGTTTACATAACTTTGAAAACAGAGGAGCCCTGAAGGAAGCGATAGAAAATGCCGGGGGAAAAGTCACGGGCTCCGTCAGTTCCAATACAGACTATCTGATAAACAATGATATAAACAGCACCTCATCAAAGAATAAAAAGGCTAAGGAACTCGGAGTGGAGATAATAACCGAGGACGACGCGGTTAAGATGCTGGGGCTGTAGACAGGCCGATTCGGCGGAGAGAGGAAATGATTCGGTCTGCAGAGCAGCCCGAACTTATTCGACATTTGCTAAAGCAAATGTCGAATTTATCGGCACGAACTAAAGTTCGTGCCAAAGCGCACGATTTGCTTCGCAAATCGGCGCAGAAGGAGGATGGTATGCCGATCAAAATCAAGGATTCCATGCCGGCACAGGCGATACTGGAGTCGGAAAACATATTCGTAATGACGGAGTACAGGGCGATGCACCAGGATATAAGACCGTTGAAGATCCTGATCTTAAATCTGATGCCGACGAAGATCGTTACAGAGACACAGCTGTTAAGGAAACTGTCCAATACCCCTCTTCAGGTGGATGTCGAGTTCCTTCAGACCTCGAGCTATATACCCCAGCATGTGGAGCCGGGTCACCTTGAGAGCTTTTACAGAACCTTTGATGAGGTCAGGGGGAATAAATATGACGGAATGATCATCACGGGAGCCCCGGTTGAACATATTGAATTTGAGGAAGTGGAGTACTGGAAGGAACTGAGCGGCATCATGGAATGGACCGCCGCCCATGTTCATTCCACGCTGTTCATCTGCTGGGGCGCGCTGGCCGCTCTGTATTATTTCTATGGCATAAATAAATATGAATATGACGAAAAGCTGTCCGGGGTTTACAGGCACAGGGTGCTTAAAAAGACTTCGCCGTTATTCAGGGGCTTTGATGACGAATTCTTTGCTCCCCATTCCCGCCTGGCCTATGCGCGGTATGAGGATATAGAAAAAATAAAAGAACTGGAGCTCCTGGCTGATTCCGATGAAGCAGGGGCAACGCTTCTTAAGACAGAGGATTCAAAGAAATTCTTTGCGCTCTGCCATCTGGAATATGATTCCGATACCCTTAAGAAGGA
>JAIKXO010000236.1 GCA_024684065.1 Lachnospiraceae bacterium | reverse complement strand
TTTTACGATAACGGTGTCCTGATCTTTTATCTGCAGGGATATCGTTTTGCGCCTGCTCTTTATTATCCTTAGCTCATAATCCTGTGTGTTTAAAATCCCGCTTCCCGGCCTTGTATTTTTTTCTGTCGTCATCTTCCTTACTAAGTTATGGAAATACTCCGTTCTGCAGAACATGCCTGATCGGTATAAACTGCATATGCTGATTTACAGCACCATGCAGCGTATCTTTCCGACAGCCACCTTGTTCTGATGCAGAACCGCCACATCACTCAGACTGTTTTCCGGCTTCGGCCGGGAAACACCGCGCCCGGACAGGATGACACTCCCATCCTCTTTATGTTCTATTTTATATTCGCCATAATAATACGGAGCCGTCTCTACGGAAACATCCCACTCGATCCCGCCGCATTCTGAAAGAGGGCAGGCCGGGAAATTCACGTTCCATATCTCCCTTTTAAGCTTCTCCTTTTGCATAAGCGTCTCCGCTATCTCCGCCATATACCGCTCCGAGACCTCATACATATCCACGGCGTCATTTGAGAACGCTATCGCGGGCACTCCCTCCATGACCGCCTCCATAGCCGCTCCCACCGTGCCTGAATATGCGATATCATAACCGGCATTAAATCCCCAGTTCATCCCCGAGAAAACCCAGTCCGGCATTTTATCCTTCATCAGATACCCAAACGCCGTCTTCACGCAGTCTGCCGGCGTCCCTGATACGGTGAAAGCTTTGACCGCATCTATTGAAAACGGTACCGGACTGACTGTAACGGGCTCACTGATGGTGATGCGCTGGGACATGGCGCTGCACTGCTCAGCGGGCGCCACCACCCATACCTCCCCGAAGCGTTTTGCCATTTCCGCAAGCCGCTTAAGGCCTTCCGCCTCTATCCCGTCATCATTTGTAACCAGTATTCTCATAATAATCCTCCTCTCTGCGCCGATTTGCAAAGCAAATCGTGCGCTTAGGCGTAAACGCAAGTTTACGCCGGTCCGGTCTGTTTTACAGACCGGATCATTTCATCTATTCGCCGAAAAAATCTCACACTGATCCGGCCAGGCCCTTCCGATAAGCGTAAGACCATACTCTTCTGCAAGCCCCACGGACTCCGCTGTCGGAACGGACTTTGATACAAGCACCGGTATCCCCGCTGCGATCACCTTCGTGACCATATCTGCCGGAACACGCCCCGATGTAAAAATCATACATTCCGGCAAAGGTATGCCATGTAACAGCGCGTACCCTGCCGCCTTGTCAACAGCATTATGCCTTCCGATATCTTCGAATATGCAGACCGTCTTTCCTTCTCTCGCCAGAACGCAGACGTGGCTTCCTCCCGTAAGGCTGTGAATTTCCGTTCCTTTTCTGAATTCCTCCAAAAGACTGAAGACCCATTCGCCCTTCCACTCATAAGCCGGAAGCTTTTTCAGTGTTTTTTTATTCCCGTTCTCAGCAAATACTCTGTTGCCCGTGCAGCACGTCGGGATCTTTTCCGCAGTCTCCTCCCAGTTTATATCTTTATTCAGAAAGACACTGGCTTCGTTCTCATACCTGCAGAAGAAAAGCTTATATATGTCTTCAGCCTTTTCTATATATCCGTCTGTAAGCAGTCTTCCCGTCACAAGCTCCTTCAGATCCTTCTTAGTACAGACAAGCCTGTATACAGGGCGCTCGTTTATGATCACGGTAAGGATGTGCTCAGAGATCACCGTTGCCTCTCCGGGCTTTTTATCTCCTCCCGGAAACAATATTGAAGTTGTAAGATTCTTATAATTATCCGGCATAATCAAATATCATTGAACCGCACTGCACAGGTCTGCAAAGCAGACCGTGCGCTCAGGCATAGACGCTAACAACCGAAAAGCTCTGCAGTCCTTTTCATCCTTTCGGAAACCTCTACGCCAAAAGGGCACCTGCTTTCACATCCCCTGCAGCCCACACATTCCGAGGCTGTATGGCCGAGCGCCTTATAATGCTCCATAATGCTATCCGGAATGCCTGTCTGGGAAGAAGCAAGATCATAGAACTTATTCACCATGGCAATATCGATGTCAACGGGACAGGGCTTGCAATGACCGCAATAAGTGCATTGTCCGGTATAAGAATGAAGCGGCGCTGAGGCGAGCACGGAGGCATAATCCTTCTCATCATCCGTGGCTTTCTCATAGCGGACCGCCGCATCTACCTGTTCCTTCGTATCATAACCGCAAAGGATCGATGACACCCCGGGCCTTGTAAGCGAATAATGTATCAGCTGGACCGGCGTAAATGCAACTCCGAAGGGCGACTGCTCCTTACTGAAGAGCCTTCCCCCGAAAAATCCCTTCATAACGGTCATCCCGACATCATGTTCCTCGCAGGCCTGATAAAACTCAGCTCTTTCCTTATCTATCCCCGAAAGGTCATCCTTATCATATCCTTCAAACATGGAATCAAGATCATCCGTAGCCGGCCGCATGTCAAATGCGGGATTGATGCTGAAAAGGATCATCTCAATGAAACCGGTCTTAACCGCAAGCTTCCCGATCTGGGGATTATGGGTGGAAAGACCGATATGTTTTATTATACCGTCATCATGCAGCCTGTGAACATATTCTATGAAATCGCCGTTCATAGCGGTATTCCATTCATCCATCGAATCTATGTAATGGATCATTCCCAGATCCACATAATCGCTTTTGAATCTTTTAAGCAGATCCTCAAAAGCCGGGCGGACATATTTCATATCTCTTGACCTTACATACTGGCCGTTCTGATAAGTGGATCCGATATGCCCCTGCACGATCCAGGATTCCCGGCAACCCTCCATTGCCTTTCCTATGATATCCCTTGACTTGGGATCGGGCATCCAGCAGTCGAGGATATTTATCCCCTGATCATGCGCGTACCTTAAAAGCTCCACAGATTCTGCTTCATCATGCCTTTCAAGCCATTCTCCCCCAAATCCGATCTCACTGACCTTAAGTCCGGTTTTGCCCAGCTTTCTGTAATTCATAAGAATCTCCTTCCCTTTTCTATATATACTCATTAACGAAATGATCTGCCGTTTCGTTAATGAGCATTCTCTGCCCTTTGACCGGATCCTGCTCATATAACCTTTAATGCAGGGCTCAGCCTTAAGGACTTTTAACGCTTATATTACAGTATACGCCAAAACGAAAATCGTTTTGTCGTTTACTATATATAATACCATATCCGCCCGGTTTTTTATACGCTCTTCGAATCAGTAAGTCAACAGTAAGTCAATGATCAATATTTGATATAAAAATTAAGAATCTGTTGAAATATTGCTGTTCCATAAATATAATTATGATGTGAAGGTAAAAAGTGATATTAAGCGATCACGTCTTATTTTCTGATCGATAGCCTTGAATATCCCCGCAAAGAAGAAAAGGAGGGCATAAATGAGATCACCTGTAAAGAAAACCATTTTTCTGTTTCTTACGTCCTTATTAATGACAGTCATGGCTGCCTGCGCTTTACCTGTCCCGGTGCCTTACGGAGCACCTTCAAAAACGCCCGCGGAACAAACCGCAGCAGAAGCCGCACAAAAGACCGCAGAGGAAACCCACGTTGTCATATTGTGTACTTCTGACATGCACGGAAATATCCTGGGCTATTCCTATGAGGACAATTGCGAAACCGATAACAACGGGATGGCCCGCCTTTATACCTATATAGAGCAGGTCAGAAAGGAGAATCCCATCGTGTTTCTGGTGGATGCGGGCGATGATATCCAGGGCACGATCATGACGGATGATATCGCAAACAAGGAACCGGACAGCGCGCACCCTGTAATGGCCGCAATGAATTATATGGGCTATGACTCGATGACCCTGGGAAATCACGAATTTAACTGGGGCATTGAAACCATGAAGAAAATCACCGGACAGGCGGATTTCCCGGTGCTTGGCGCAAATGTCCTTGACAAAGACGGAAATTACGTAACCGGAAAAGGTTATACGATCATTGAACGAGAGGGAGTAAAGCTTGCCGTGATCGGCGTCTGTACTCCTGATGTCCCGATCTGGGACGAGAACAAGGAGGGCATTGCCGACACGACCTTTGAGGCGGCAAATGTGTCGGTAAAGAAAGTGCTCGAAGAAATCAAAGATCAGACGGACATCATACTTGTTTCCGCCCATATGGGCCAGCATGCGGAATTCGATGAGGACGGCGGTTCGGATTCCGGCGAAAAGATAGTCGAAGACAATCCGGAAGTGGATATCCTCCAGGCCGCTCATTTGCATATCACGGTTAACGATAAGATAGGAGAAACTCCCATAGTAGCGGTCCGTAATTCGGGCCGTGAAATTGCCCGCGTTGATGTTACGCTTGATCAGGACAAAAAGATAAAGGATATAAAAACAGAGATCGTAGACATGGCAGACTATGAGCCCAGTGAGGAGATCCGGGAGATACCGGTTGTAAAGGAGTTTCATGAAAGGGCCGTAAGCATGGCCACCGGAGGGGCCGGAAAAGACGGAGAATCAGGTACCCCTCTTGGATCGACCACCTCAAAATTCCAGCCCGAAAACGAGATCATGGGATTACCGGAGGGCAGGCTTAAGGATACCGCCGTCATAGATCTGATACTGAATATCGAGCTTCTCAATTCAGGCGCAGACGTAGCTTCCTGCGCGCTCTTCAAGGACACGAGCGATCTTCCCGAAGGCAGCATCTATTATTCGAATATTCTTGATATCTATAAATATGACAATACACTCTATACGCTGGATGTCACGGGAAAGGAGCTTAAGGACTACATGGAATGGTCCGCCGAATGTTACAATCAATGGGTCCCGGGCGATATCAACGTCTCCTTCGATCCGGAATACCCCGACTATCTTTATGACATGTTCGCCGGGGTAGATTATGAGATCAATCTTTCCAGGCCAAAGGGAGAACGTATCGAGAACGTATTGTTCAAAGGCGAGCCTCTGAAGGACGATCAGGTCCTTAAACTTGCCGTCAATAATTACCGCTATTCTTCCTGCCTCAAGGCATACGATATTGCAGAAGGAAAACGTGACTGGGAATCCTCCAATTCGATCCGGGATATGATCGTTAAGTATTTTGCCGAAAATTCCCCGGTAGAGCCGATAATTGATAACAACTGGCGTATCACGGGGATAGATCTTTCCGTAAATGATGAAAGACGCGAGGAGATCATAAACTACATAAACGAGGGTCTTCTGCCGACGCCTTATAACAGCAGCTATAATCTTTCGGAATATGATGAGCTTGTTGCACAGGCTCAGGCCAATAAGGCGGCGGGGATCACCGTTGAAGCCCACGCATCCCATTAATGCCCCGAATTGTTTCAATTCCGGAACCCGTGACAGGAAACCCAAAACTGCATACCGGAGACAGAAAAGATGGTCGGCAGAAGATGCCGGCCATCTGCTCTGTCCGGAAAACCGCTTTATTGAACTATCCTGCCCGGAGATGTATAGAACGACTCTATCGCCTCTCCTATGTATTTTGCGGATCCGCTTCCGTATACTGAATCCAGACCTGCCATCAGTTCTTCATTTTCCTGATATTCCTTTGCGATATCAAGCAAAAGCGGCTTCGCGTCCTTAACCTGATAAAGCTGCTTCGCTACGAAATCATACTCTCCGATCAGCTGCCGAACCTCAAATGAAGTAACATCCGTCCCATTCTTTTCGGCAATTCTCTTCTGAATATCGCTGATTCTCTTCTGGTAAGCTGCAAATACTTCTGAATTTGGCTGATTCCCGATGGATTCTTTTACGGCTTCCTTTCCGCCGTACCACTCAACCACTTTTGCATAATTCTTCTGTACCTTTTCATCTGAAGCAGCTTCCATCATATGCTTTTCCCACGCTTCGACGCTTCCATAATGATCAATAAAAACCTGCTTCTGTGATTCATTCATGTTCTGAAGCATATCGGTGAACATAGTACGGATCTCAGTCTCATCAAATACTGTTAAATCCATGTTTTGATCTCCTTTCAACATTTCGTCAATGCTGGCGATGATGCGCCCGATCCTCTGTGATTTTAAGCAGAGCATTTCACGCTGTTTAGCCAGGACCATATTACGATCAAGATCCGGATTATCCATAATAAGCTTTATGTCCGCAAGCGGAAGATCCAGTTCGCGGAACACAAGGATCTGCCCAAGCTTATCTATGGCTTTATCGTCATAAAACCTGTATCCCGTTTCCTTAACTTCAGTAGGTCTGAAAAGACCGATCTCATCATAATAATGAAGCGTGCGCACCGAGATACCCGTAAGCCTGGATACTTCCTTTACTGTTTTCACTATGATAGTCCTCCTGTCTCTTGATGAACCCATCGTAGTCTATGACGGAACGTGAGAGTCAATAGCTTTTTTCATTTAC
>JAIKXO010000213.1 GCA_024684065.1 Lachnospiraceae bacterium | reverse complement strand
GTTGTCGATTCGGAGGAGGCATAGCTGCCCTTGAACTTCACGATGATCTCGGCGTTTGTCCCGACTTCCTTATTGTTCTTATAGCTTAAGGTATAGTCCGTCTTTTCGATCAGCTTCCTCGTTCCGTCATATACACGAACCGCAGGCTTGATGGCAGCGCCGGTATAGGTATAGGTCTTTTCCAGACCTGCGATCCAGACCTTGGAAACAATAGTTTCCTTGCCGCTTTCCGGATCCGTTATGGTCTTTGAGACCTCCTCGCCTCCGATCTTTACCGTCTCGGTATCATTTCCTTTTTCATCTTTTCCGTTCTCGACTACAGGAGCGGCATTTCCGGAGAGACCCTCCAGGTCATTCCTTAATTCATCAAAATTTTTCTCCTCTTCCTCCACGCAGGGGATGTCCGCCACGATCTTTTCCGTATGACAGCGGCTGCACCTGTATTTCGTTTCTCCCTTTGTGAGGGTGGTGGCCTTTTTGACTACTTCGACCTTTTCAAAGTTGTGATTATCCGGATCAACGGGGATGACTTCCCCTTTTTCGATAAGGTTTCCGCAGTCCTTACAGTACAGATCACCCGTATAGCCCGGTTCGGTACAGCCAGCCTCCTTTTTGCCTCGAAGCTCTGTATGAAGATGCTCACAGACCGTGCCTGTAACGGTCAGTGTAACTGTAATATTATAGGGAATATAATTATCGCCACAAGATACGGATACGCCGAACCAGGCTTCTTTCCCCACATTTCCGGGATCATCCTTCAATTGATAGCTTATGACGTTCCCGCTTATGGAAGCATTTCCGTCCAATATGCCTTCCGGATCCGAAACATACAGTCCGCTCCCCAAGGCGCCGCCGTTAACAATATACTCTTTCAAATCTATCGTCCCTGCCTGCCCGTATTTCGTATTTTGGGAAACAGTCCTGTTCGGAAGCTGCGCCTTTGTAACGAACAGAAACGCTGTTTTATACTGGAAGTCATAATTATCCGATTTCAGGCCCTTTGGCGTGATATGATAAGCTCCGGGTTTATCATTCTGAGTATAATCATACTCAAACTCCAGCGTACCACCAAGAACCGACTCATTTTCGCCATTTACAAAGCCGGTATATTCCACGCCCTCATTTTTCGGTGCCTCACCATATTGTATTTCCGCATTAAGCGCACTGACAACAAGTCTTGCTTTATTGATCGACACGGTTGCAGAGCCTTTAGCCGAAAGATATCCCTCCTTTGAAGCCTCATAATATATGACTTTAGGACTATCGGCGGCACTTGTTATCGTCGGACTGGTATCTGAGGTACAGCTGTCAGAGGACAGCCCGTACTTAACGTCAGCGTCCTCAACAGCATTCCCGTCCTCATCCTCCACATAATTCACACAGATACCATGCGGCTTTCCGTCATAAGTGATCACCTGATCATTAGCACCAGCCTGAAGAGCCTTGGGCTGGCTCACCACCCTGATCTCCACCGGCGCACTTGCGTAGTCGGTCTCATAGGTACCATTCACATCCTCGGCAAGGATATAGATATGGCAGTCCTCCCCCCATGCTCCGACAACCGAAGGATCCAGGGTAAACGAACCCGTACCGGAACCGGATGGATTGAAACCATCCACGTCAAGCTTTGTATATTGAAGGTAAGCCGACGCATTATTCTCACCCTCTGTTTGCCACACATTGTTCCATATGCAGTTTTTTGTCACAACCGCCGATATCTGCGTGGGTTCCGCGCTGCTACTGTTATCTGATACGGTATAGGGTATCGTGATCTTATGATCATCATCCACCGTGCACTCATTGGCCGAAACGGAAAGGCCTTTGTCCAATATCGTCAGCTTATACTCCGAATCCGGCTGCCCGCCTTCTCCTCCGATCAGCGATGAGAAGATGACAGACTGTCTGTCGACAACAAACGCAGGGCTCATGTAAGGGGAGGAATCGCGCACTGAGTAAGAGGTTATCTTCCCATCTGCATCAACTGCACAGGCATACTTCAAGTTATTGCCTGATACATCATCACTCGGCGACCGCAGCCAATAACTCTTGATGGCACCATCAAATGTCTTTTTTATACGTGCTTTGGATCCCATGTCAACACCAGCAGATTCAAAATATCCATATCCATATGAATTACAGACTGCCTGTATCACATCCAGAATAAAGATATGATCCCCGCTTGGTACACCAACAGATTGAAACCCCGACGGAGCCGGTGAAGCAAAGATTTTTTCGTTCTCAGGGTCACAATCATAGTAATCTTTTATAACCCCTCTCTCCGCATCTGTAAACACACGCGGATAATCAAAAAAATCACTATTATTCAAACATTGTCTGACCCAGCAATATCTGGAAGCGTATTCGTTTGAGTTAGAATAAGTGCTATACTCCAGGGGAGACAATACATTGTCGCAGTCCAGAAGCAGATTGGAATCAATCGCGCTCAGGACCCTGTACTTCATGGGCGTATCTTTATATTTGCCATAATACACATAGCTTCCCTGCCAGGGATCTTCACTTCTTTCAGGCACCAGCGGTTGAGCCATGATCGTCCCTGTCGTAAGGCCGGTGATGGTCTTTGGTTCCTGCGGATCGGCATTTGCCTTCACCACAAAGGGCTCGCAGGGCATCGTTCCCATGATAATGGCCGCCGACAGACAGAACGTCAGCAAGACCTTCAGTAATCTGACCTTGGGTTGTTTCATTTCTTCCATATAGTCATGCATACCGTTTTTTCTCCTCTTCTCTGCCCGTGTCAATTTGTTATCCTATTTACACCGGTATCAAAACTCCTGCCCTTCACCGGAACGATTACAGATCACCCTTATAATCCACCGGTCTTACCAGGATCTTGAAGGTGATGGTCTTTCTTCCGGCTATCTCACCGGTTCCGATCACCGTGACCTTTGCCGTGCCCTTTTTGTTGTTATTCTGGTAGCTTCCCTTGTCTATGATGAAATCCTTT
>JAIKXO010000182.1 GCA_024684065.1 Lachnospiraceae bacterium | reverse complement strand
TCGTTGGCATCCAAATGATGTCCATCCATCTCAAATCTCCCGGATTCACCACGGCCATCATCGCTGCTTTTTATCCCCGCAAAATTCAATCCCAGATCGTGACCGCGGGGCATTTATATTTTTCAAGTTCGCCGGCAGGTTCTTCAAACTCTTCAGGCTTTAGAGGTTGCTCCAATTTATCCTCCTTAAAAAAACCGCTTTTTAAAAGCTGATGCGAAGAATCGTAGATTACTCCGTAGCCATATAAGTAACCATTATGGAAATTTCCGCAATAAATATGTTTTTCTCCTGTATTTTCTATTTCATATTCATTTATTCCAAAACCTGTCCTGTAACCTCCATAATAGCCCCCCTCATACCGGGATACTATATCCCCATATTTATAAACTGTTGAAAGACCATATCCGCTCTTCTTATCATCAGAAAAGCTTCCGTAATACAATGAATATACACTGCCGTCGTCGTTGTATTCCCACAGTTTTCCGGTGCCGTTTCTCTTGCCCTCTATCATCTGCCCCTCATAAATCTTTATTCCGTCACGGGTATATTCAGTAACGTTCCCGTCTGGAAGGCCGCTCTTAAAATGACCTTTAAGCCTCAGCCTGCCATCCCCGTCGTATTCATAACCCCTGCCGTCGGGAAGACCATCACGGGTCTGGCCTATATACATCCGATCTTGCCCTATATTTCCACAATCATGAAAGATGCCTGATTCAATAGAGACCAAAAAAAGAACAACCAAAGGCAACGCACAGGATAATATAACAAGCAATAAATCCTTTATGCGTTTTCTGTATTTAAAAAACACTATTACAAGATAGGCAGTAAATGCTATACAAAGTATTATCTCATAATATTTTGCAATATAATAATTATTAAACATGTTTTCAGCCTTCTACCAAATAGTTTCTTCCGGGAACGCCCAAACATCCGAATCCGAGACAACAAACTCATCGCAGGTCCCATCCTCTTTAAATGTCCCCTGCCTTATGATATTTCCGTTTTTGTCATACAGGATTCCAAGCCCTGAATAATTGCCATAAGAAAAATACCCGCTGTATACCACCTCATTGTTTTCTTCATTGATCTGCAGAAGACCCAGCCCGAAATAATAGGAATCATACATATTGCCCTTATATTTCACTTTGACAGTGCTGTCAGCATCATCATAATAATATGTGTACTCAGCGAAACCATCCGCCTTGTTATTTACTCTATATCCATCCAATATGGATCTTATCCGCCCATTCGGATAGTAATCATAAGAAATGCCCTTTCCGAATCTTACCCCCCCGCGGCACTGCCCTTTATACGTTACCAGCTCCATATTATTAATGACGTCATGGAGCTCTATCTCTCCGTCATACTTATCACAGATATATTCTCCTTTTGCTTTGGTATACCGCCAGTAATTAGTGCCCGCTTTCTCTGGGTCATATGTCTTAGCCCAGCCGAATTCCTCCCCATATCCTTCCATAACCCCATTTCGGAAATGGCCGACCCTTACAGCTTCATCCCTTTCATTATATATGGCGCCGTAGCCATGCGGCTTTTTGTTGCTGACCTGTCCGACATATTTATAATCTTCCTGAGGCAGCTCTATCTCCTGCGTCTTGAAAATATTTGAGACATATATGCATACCAGCAATATGAATACAAGCACTATCACTATCAAAGCTGTTATGCGAAGAACGGCTATGCCTTTTCCTTTTGTCTCTAACCCACGCCCCTCTTTTTCATCTTCTTCTTCTTTTTCTTTTTTATCTAAAAAGTACTTGGCCAATCCGCCTACAGTACCTATCGTTAACCCAGCTCCGATCCACCGTAATAAAGAATAAAGAAAGCTGACCCTTTCAAAGGACATTGAGCCCATTATATCCATATACAGTTCTGTCAAAAAAATCTTCATGTCCTGTTTCCTTTTCTGCCGCAAGCCGGTAAGTTCCTGCTCCGTTTTATCCGTTACCTTGCCGGGCCGTGTATACGCCCGGGAATTGGAACCGTAAAATACGACAACCTGCAGGCATCAGCACAGGCGCCAACTGAAAAACTATGCAGACCTTCGCTTCACATTTTCTATACATTTTCCGAAGCACGCCGATTCCTCCTGAGGCTTATGATCTCTGCTGTTAACCTGAAATCAATCCATATCTTCCCCAACAACCCAGCATAATTTTTCAGATGGAACCACTTTATATTCGCCGACACCCTTTCCCACACGAAGATATACATTTTTGATCCCCGCCTGAATGATCATTCTGGCGCATAATGGACATGGATTGGCTTCATGAATTGAACTATCTTCCGGGTTAATGCCTGTGAGATATAAATCAGCGCCTATGGTCTGTTCTCTTGAACAGTTAAGTAATGCGTTTGCTTCTGCATGAACAGCTCTGCAAATATCGTATCCCTGACCTTGGTGAAGATCCTTTTCGATCCTTGGACAATATCCGGTATCACAGCAATTCTTCTTTCCCCTGGGAGCACCATTATATCCGGTTGATATTACAGCATCATCCTTTACTATGACAGCCCCGTATTTTCTTTTTAAACAGGTACTGCGATAAGCAAATACTTCAGCCGCATTCAAATATGTATCTATCTTTGTTACTCTCTCTTCGTTAGAATTTGTTATTACCATATCTTTTCCTTTATCACATAAAATTCAATCGTACTATAATACCGTTATATCCTCCCCGGCCTCTACAGCCCCATAGACCAGCCCGTCTTCTGAAGTGTCTCCCCTCCATCCGAGGAGGCCGCCAGCCTCTGGGTGAATCTGTTTCCATTGTCCTCAGACCACCGGCTGCTCCCTCCTGCTGCCGTATAGAAGAAAAGCAGAGAGTGCCTGCCTCCCGGGCCTCCTTCAATATCCGCAAATCACAGTAATCTGCTTTTTTTTCGGTCTAACACCGTTTGTTTGCGAAGGGAAGTAGAAGGCTATCCTTTATAAGCAATTGCATCAATCTGAAAACGAATTCCTTCACGTATAAAATCAGATGTAAAGGCCTTCCTTACCGGATACTTTCCTTCAAATCTTGCTTTTAGTACTTCAGGTAAACAGTGTAAATCATTAATATCTTTAAACAGACAATCCATTTTAACAACCGATTCTAATGTTAAATCTACCATCTTTAATCTGTTCTCTAAGGTGTCAATAGCTCCGTGAATCTGCTCTTTAATTGATTTACCTTCATTTCCCATGCAATAACCGATGAATACATAATCCCCGGCTTCAATTACAGTTGCGTCTGCCCAAAATTCGTCTGTCTCAATTCTATTGATCTCTGACATTGTCCTCTCCTTCACTAATCCCGATTGCCTGGCTGTTTAAAATTTTCACTAGAGCCGTTATCCGAAGAAGGTCAATGGCCTCCTTCGGCAATCCTTTTTACTTCGACAAACTCATAGTCCCTTTTCCTGCCGGTCGCATAAGTAACGGCACCACAGGTAACATTGGCCAGAAGCGCGTCGCACCTTGTCAGTCCTTCCAATGTCACAATATAGTCCATCGACCTCTTGTATGGATCGTCTGACTGATCCTTCCCGAAGACCTCCAGGAGCAGTTTATTCTGATACTCTTCTTTCCGGTAGTCCAGACGGTTCTGCTTTGTATAGATCAGTTTATCCTTCAGAGCGCTATTCGTGAACAGCTCAAAGATACTCTGATCCTCTGTGGCCAGATACACAAGGTCATATCCCTTTTCCGACACATACTGTACAGTCTTTTCCAATGTTTCCTCTGCGGATATGCCATGCGGAACATGCTTTGCTGTCCTTGGAATCAGATAGTCACTTCCACGCACCACTACTCCAAGGATCCTCTTCTCTCCTGATGGAAAGATCCGGTCAAGCTCTTTCTGTATATATTCCAAAATCTCCGGCTTGTACTTAAGATCCGATCCATAATACAGCTCAGCCCTCTGGTTTGAAAATGTAAACTCCGTCATGTATGGATTCAGGTTCAGGTTTGAATTCTGATCCAGGATCACATGCTGCGAATTATAGACCTCCTGCAGACTATACGGGGAAATCTGCTCAAAGAACATTCCCCACACATCTTCACCGCTCTTACCCTGGAACTGATTCGGATCGTTTGCGATTCCCAGATCCACTACAGGGATAAAATCAGGACGAAGGGCACGGATCATCTGTTTGACCCCGATCACATTGTTAATCAGCGCGGTCAGCCCGTTTTCCTTCACAGGCTGTTTTATCAGGTAGAATGTCTTATCCGGATTTTCCGGACCGTAATAGAACTCTCTTTTAATCCAGTAGAGGCTTGTCATGATCTCATAGCTTGACACATTTCCCATGAATACACCCTGCACATCCCATTTCATTTCGGAATGGGCACGCAGAGTACGGAGTCCCTTTAATTCCGGATGCTTCTCAAACAGTTTCTCCTCGCTGTCCGCCAGGATCAGTTTCTCATTCTCTTTAAAAAGATACGCGGCATTCGGATCCAGAAAAGCAATCATCAGTTCCGGATTGTGTGCCATGGCGATCCTTGCCGTATGATAACTGTATTCCTCCAGCTCTTCATAAATGATCATCTGATAACGATCCACATAAGAATAATCCAGCCCTTCATCAGATATGGAATACTCCCAGTAATTTGAAAGATGCATCTGCACCATTGGATTATCCGGGTCCAGGTTGCTGGGTCTGTTCTTCATCCACCCGAGACAGAACACAATACTTCCCTGATCATAGACAACAATCTTGTGCTGCCTCATATCCTTGTTACGATGATAGAAATCCCGGGCTTCAATAAACACCTCCGGCCCAAGTTCAAATGCTTTCCTGATGGTTTTCGGTGCATTGTCCGATGAAAAAATTGTGATCATATAATTCTCCTTATTTAAATATTATTAAATTTTCCAGTCGTTTCTACCTGTCTCATCCTTTTTCCGTCTCTGACGAATTCGCCTTATAAACGGCAATTCTCTTTGATGATTATAGCTTTCAGCATAGATCATTGACCATTTGCGC
>JAIKXO010000015.1 GCA_024684065.1 Lachnospiraceae bacterium | reverse complement strand
CTGCTTCTGACAGGTTGGCGGGCCTGGGCATATATGAATATGCACCTTCCGGGGTAAGAAATGCTCTTGTTGAAAAGCTGATCCGGTTTGGAACAGCTCTGTAAATTCAAGTTTGTCGGGATGAATGTTGGAACATAAAATTGGAAGATAATCGTCTAGAGGAATGGTGAAAGATGGTAAAGCAGATAGTTAAGGATCCGCTCTTCCTGCAGCAAAAGTCCGAACCGGCAACGGAAGCGGATAAGCAGGTGATCACGGATCTGACAGATACTTTAAAGGCGAATAGTGTCAGATGCGTCGGAATGGCAGCAAACATGATCGGCTCTCGGAAGCGGATCATCATTGTTTCGGCCGGGCCATTCAGCTTTATCATGATCAATCCGGTGTTCACGAAAAAAAACGGTCTGTATGAAAGAACAGTAGACAGGCGCTGTCTGATTATTTACAATCATTATGATTATATACAACGGATTCCGAAAGAAAAACGGGACCGAATGATCTGATTTCAGATAAGGAGTTGCAGGAAATTTGCCGAAAACGGACAACAGGAAGATAACAATAGATGATGTTGCGAAGGCTCTTAATATATCCAAGACCACGGTTTCCAGGGCTATATCCGGAAAGGGAAGGGTCGGAGAGAAGACCCGGAAGATGGTCATGGAATATATTAAGGAGAACAATTACAGGCCCAATCCCATAGCAAAAGGACTGGCAGAGAGCAGGACTTACAATATCGCAGTTGTATGGCCGGCTGATTACGGCTATATGGATCTGCCGTTCTTCCAGAGATGTGTTGTGGGAATGAATAAGGTAACCTCGGCCAACGACATGGATATACTGATATGTATGACAAGGGGTGACGATATAGGTGAGCTTGCAAGGATAGTGGAGAATAAAAAAGCTGACGGAGTCATACTCACAAGAACCCTCGTCAATGACCCGGCGGCGGACTATCTGATATCCATGGGATTTCCGTTTGTTACTATCGGAAGCAATGCCGATGACAGTATCATATCCGTAGATAATAACAACTTCGAAGCGTGCAGGGAACTTACCGCGATCCTGGCGACACAGAAAACAAAAAAAATAGCCCTTATGGGAGGAGATCCGAATCACGTTATCACTCATACCAGGTATGAGGGGTTTGTGGCCGGACTTAAGCAGGCCGGTGCCAGGATAAATGAAAAGCTGATAAGTTTTGGCGTGGATAATGAACGTAAGGTCTCCGAACTCCTCCACGAATATATCAAACTCGGTGCAGAGTGTGTTATATGCATGGATGATATGCAGTGTGACATGCTGATCAAATGCTGCAGAAATGAGGGAGTGAGAATACCGGCAGATCTGAGGATCGCTTCGTTCTACGACAGCAGACTGCTGGCAAATTCGGATCTTCCGATCACATCTCTTCATTTTGATGATTTCGCTATAGGGCAGCGGGCAGCTGAAATGATACTGAGGCTGATCAACGGAGAGGATGTTGAAAAAGAAGTCATTGAAGAATATGAAGTCATCCTTAAAGGAAGCACCAAATAGCACAAACGGTTGCTCAATACCAAATCTCACGACGCACAACCGGAATTTCCCCGAACGGTCTTTGTGCAAAATTCACAAAAATTCTGCAAAATTATTGATAAACTATACAGATTGACAATGCGGGCCAATCGAGGTACCTTTTAATTGCGCAACCGTTTGCACACAAATATATGCATGACTTGCAGAATAACAGAAAAGACAGGAGGATGAAGAATGAAAAAGAAATTATTGGCAATGTTTATTACGATATCGATGACTGCTTCCGTACTTGCAGGCTGTGGTTCGGCTGCTCCGGCTCCGGCTGCCGACGGAGCCGCAGACGCTTCTGCACAGGAGGCTCAGACGGCTGATGCTGCCCCGGCTGATGAAGGAAGCACAGGCGGTGGCGATAATACACTTACTGTTTGGACATGGGATCCGAACTTCAATATTTATTCAATTACGGAAGCGGAAAAGATCTATCAGAAGGAAAATCCTGATTTCAAACTTGAGATAGTGGAAACTCCCTGGGAAGACATGCAGACCAGCCTCGGTACGATCCTGGGAGCCGGCGATCTGTCACAGCTTCCTGATATTCTTCTCATGCAGGATTTTGCATTCCAGAAATATGCCATAACTTATCCGGATATGTTCACCGATCTTACCAACTCCGGAATTGATTTTTCACAGTTCGGACAGGGTAAACTGG
>JAIKXO010000150.1 GCA_024684065.1 Lachnospiraceae bacterium | reverse complement strand
CGCGTTTATCACAAATATCATAACAGAAAAATCCCAAATATGCTATCTTTATACAGCTGAACAAGGTTATTGTTTCCCAAAAGAGCTCAATCTGATATAATTATACAGGCTTCAAAGATCCGGACGGAGTTCAGGCTGCCTGATAAGCCGTCTGGTTAAGCATGAAATCTTTCAGGAGGTATTAGTAAAATGAAACTAAAAAGACTTATTTTAACTGCTGCCGCTGTTTTCCTTATTTCAGCGATCCCCGCCAGAGCAGCGGGTGCAGAGAAAATGAATGCGACCCGGCAATATGAGGCAAACATCTTTTTAAGCAACTTTGCCGAACAGGACGGAAATTTTCAGTATAACGAGGATACCCCTGTTGCTGACCTGGTTGACTTTGCCCATATGTATACAAAGATCAACAAAAACTCTTCCATAAAATATGAGGATCTGGACGGAGGCTACTATGAAACGCTCACACTTAAGCAGGTAAACGAAGTGCTTGACAGGTTTTTTGATATCTCTCTCTCCGAGAAGATAGCCAAATCAGAAAAATGTAATTATGATGCGTTCTACAGCAAAGGAAAGTACTACTTCCCCGCTGCCGACGGTGAATCCCTTCCGCGCTTTGCGGTCGTTTATTCAGAAGAAAAGCTTGATAAGGATCTGATCAAGCTCAGGTTTAAGATCTTCGAGCTTGATCTCGATAAATATTTAGATAACGGGATAACAAAGAAATACTACAATATGGATGAAGCTGCGGCGGAAAAATCCTCTGACGTTGAAGAAACAGGCCTCGGAGTTGCGATCGTAACCCCCTATAAGTTTAACAAAAGAGATTCGTTCCGGCTTGTGAGCTGCGATATGTATCTTTATGACAGCTCTGACGATACCGTAAATCCTCTCTATGCGGGAAACTATACCTACTACGGACAGTATGATCATAATAAGCATACGCTTTCCGCGGATCCCGACGAAGATGATATGCTCTCGATCACAGTAAAAAATGACGAGCTTTATTATTCCGATGATGACTCCGGAGCCACCGAGGTCATGACCACCGAGAACGGGCACGATTTCTCCTCGGCAGACGGTTATGAGATCACAATCGTAGGCGACGAAATATATGAATTCAGCAAAAGGGGAATGGACATCTACGTACTTGAGGATTAGGTCCTATAAAAATGCGTTTCGTAAGTTGTACTCATAAGAAAAGCCGGGGGACCTCCCCGGCTTTTCTATCCTGAACCGTGTTCAACCGTATTCTCAAGTAAAACCGTCAGCGCTTCTAATCCTCACGCATGGTATAATCGATATCCTCATCTATCATATGGAGCATGATGTCCGCAAATACCGGATCAAACTGGGTTCCCCTGCCTTTTTCGATCTCCTTCCTAACTACGTCCTGCGGCAGGATGTCCCTGTAGCTTCTGTGGCTCGTCATGGCATCGTAAGCATCAGCCACTGCAATGATCCTGGCTTCCTCTAAAATATCCTCTCCCTTCAGCCCGTCCGGATAACCCTTTTCGTCGTACCTCTCATGGTGCCATCTCGCACCTACGGAAAGCTTGGGCATCTCCTTTATTTTCTTGAGTATCCTGTCCCCGACCACCGGATGGACCTTGATCTGCGCGTATTCCTCATCGGTAAGCTTCCCGTTCTTATTGATCACGGTATCCGGCACGCCTATCTTTCCGACATCATGTAAAAGCCCCATCATATAAATATCGTCCTGCTCCTGTTCCGTATATCCGAAGCGTTTGGCGATCTCCTGCGAATACTGGGCTACCCTTCCCGAATGGCCTTTTGTATAGGTATCCTTTGCATCTATCGCCTCGGCAAGGGTCTGCACAACATGACGGGACAGGCTCTCGCATTCAAAGGCCTTTCGTTCTATCTCCTGCGAAAGTGATTTATGAAGCCTCTCAAGCTCTATGGTGTGCTGAACGCGAAGCAGTAATACATCCGCGAATATCGGTTTCTTGATGAAATCCACGGCTCCCATCCGAAGCCCCTTCATCTCGGTATCATCACTCTCATCTCCGGTCAGGAAGATCACGGGTATCCTTTCCCCGGAAGCGCTTCCCGCCTGTAAACGCTTCATCGTCTCAAAGCCGTCCATCTGGGGCATGATAATATCAAGCAGGATCAGATCGGGATGGTTCCCCTTGACATACAGGAAATCCATCAGCTCCTGCCCGGAGCTTAAGGCCGTAACAAGCATATTCTTTTTTTTCAGGATGCGGCTTACCGTCCTCCGGTATAGTCATTACAATTTGCCGGTCAGCCGGATTATCTGACCGTAAGCGGCTTCATTTCCATATATCACGACATTTTTGCATGGCACTTAAGAAATTGTCTTCTTCGGCTGCTGTTATTTACAGCTCCTTCTCGTAACACAGGAAATCCTGGTCATACATATAGCATTCTCCTGCAATATGAAAGCCAAATGCCGCGTAACACCTGATAGCTTTTGTATTGTACCTGTTCACCAGAAAATGAATTCCTTTATAACCCCGTCTTTTAAGCTCATCCATCCCAAACTGCATCATGATCCTTCCAAGGCCCTTACTCTGTTCATCCGGAAGCACTGCCACCCTGGCAAGCTCTCCTTCTGGATAAAGATTTTTATCCCAGAAAGGGATATTATCGACATTCTCATCTTCCTCGAGTGATATCGCAGCCTTTATCTTTCCGTCAGCTTTTAAAACAAATAAAGCGTCTCTCTCAAAATCCCAGCTGATCGTTTCATCCGACGGATAATCCTCGGGCCAGGGGCAGAATTCCCGGCCTTTCTGCATATTATACAGAGACAGAAGCTCCTCTCTGTCTTCTTCGGTTGCCATAACTATTTCATAATCTTTTTCATCCACTGCTTTCCGGTCTCCGTTGTATAGCTTCTTTATCTTAATGTTTTATTTTAATACTTTATTGTAAAGCTTTATCGTAAAGCTTTATCGTAAAGCCTTTTTCGCGAAGCTTATTTCTGCGAAACTTCTTTTTACATATAATTCTTTTTCAAAGCTCCTTTTTGAGAGTTTTTGGTTTTTGCAAAGCTTCTTTTATGCCTTTTCCAAAGCTTCTTTCAGAGTGTTTTTTGCAAAGCTCTTCTGCGAATCTTACATTTATAAAAAAACCTGTCCCGTTTATTTGCCCGCTGACAAATAAACAGAACAGGAACTTTTTTTCCGGTTACGATAACAAATCTCCGATATCCGCTGATTATTGTAAACGATAAACAGAGAAATATTAAAATAATGATACCAGATCCTTCTCTTTCTTTTTTTCAAGCTCCTGTCCGCTTGACTTGCGCCTTACACATATCTCTCTGTATTTCAGGCCTTCCATTTTAAGCCCTATACGCACGCAGAGCTGCTTGAATTCCTTTACGGCTTTTTCTATCGTATCCCTGTCGGTATCAAAAAAAACCGGCCAGATATCTCCGCATGAGCATTCCACCCATATCACAAGTTCATTCTTCATGGATCCTTCCTTTCTCTGACAATGTTATTTCAAGTAATCCGCTTTCTATAATATATCTTATAAAAACCCGCTTTTCAAGGATATCTTTCGGTCTTTTGCCGTCTTTTGACGTTACCGTTCACGGATCCCCCGCGATAGCAAACCTGTACTTACGCTCTCTTTCGAATATCATAATACGGCGCATTAAAGTACGCTTTTTATCGGAAACCGGACAGCGCCTCCCATGATCATAATTCCACAGATAAAAATGCATCTTTAATTAACAAACCGCCGGTGATATACTGTATACCTACAAAAGAATCCGACTTAATACAAGTTATATAGTAAGCCGGGCATATGATAACCAATACTCATTAACGCAGATCATTGCCTTTGCATTATATGATGTGAGGATCAAAAGTGATATCAAGCGGACAACTGCGCCTGTATATTAATTATGGACCGGCAGGTGATCGCGTTCATGAGAAAAAAAGGAGGAACGAAAATGATCATTTCAACAACAGAGAATATCGGAAAGGATTACGAGGTATTGGGCGTTGTAAAGGGAGGCACGGTACAGACAGTCAATGTAATGCGTGATCTCGGAGCCAGCCTTAAGACCATTGTAGGCGGAGAGCTTACGAAGTACAACGAAATGATGGACAGCGCAAGAAAGATCGCAACAGAGCGCATGATACAGGAAGCACAGGCTTTGGGAGCAGATGCCGTGGTGGGAATGAGATATTCCTCTGCTTCCATCATGCAGAGCGCAGCCGAGATCATGGCCTACGGAACGGCAGTAAGGTTTGTATGAATAAGGCTGTCAGGGAATCATGAACGACTGTTTGCGCAAAAGCTCCGGGCATTTTGTGAAAAAGGCTGCCTTTATGCTTGTTTTGGCCTTATCACTGTCCGGCTGCAGAAAACAGGATGAAAATACCGGGATGCAGGCTGACGATCCGGTTATCGGGGTAAGAATTGACGATACCGGAGAAGTTGTCTATTCATCGGAAGCCTTAACTGTCGCAGGATCCGTCAGACAGGCCCCGGATGCTCTGCCTTCCGGGACCGGGGCGGTCTCTGATGAACCTGCCCATGTCGCAAAGCCGTCCGGCTATCCCACGCCTGCGCCCTATCAGTTCCCGGAAGAACCTGTCGTATTTGAGCCTGCCTCAAAAAGCCGGGAATCGATCCTTACTGACTATTCCATATCGGCAAAGGCTCTCCTTTCCGGCTTTGTCGGGGACAGGTATGAGGCTGACTTCGGCTATGATTCCGCCCTGATCGTCCTTCATGATGCCGCAAATGTGGATACATTAAGCCTTGAACGGAGTCTGGAACAGCTTGCGGCTGATTCAGGGCTTGAAGGTTATGACATACGGATCAGTATGCCCGCGGCTCCGACGCCCGCGCCTTCTGAACTGCCCGTACCGACTCCTGCGCCGCTTCCGACTCCTGAACCTACACCTGCGCCCACGCCGGCACCTGCACCCGAACCAACGCCGTCGCCCACGCCGGTACCGACACCCGAACCGACGCCGTCGCCTGTGCCGACACCTGCTCCTTCACCGACACCCGTGCCCACACCGGCACCTGCACTCTAATAATGAAAAAGGATGAGCAATGAACGAACCTCCTGTTGAAAGATATATACTTGTAGCCGCGTCAACCGGTGACTGTGAATCAGCGGAGGCATCCTTATCGGAGCTGGCCATGTTAGTTGATACGGCAGGCGGAAAGGCAGTCGCAAAGACCGTCCAGTCTCTTGACCGGATCAATTCCGCAACTTATGTCGGAAAGGGCAAGGCGGAAGAACTGACAAGGCTTATGGAAGAATTCGAAGCTGACGGGATCGTGTGCGATGATGAACTTACTCCCGTTCAGATACGTAACCTTTCAGAGATAACAGGGAAAAAAGTGATCGACAGGACTATCCTGATCTTAGACATATTCGCCGCCCATTCCCGTACGGCAGAGGGAAAGCTGCAGGTTGAGATGGCACAGTTAAAATACAGGGCTTCCCATCTTACCGGGGCGGGTCAGGCTCTTTCAAGGCTGGGCGGCGGGATAGGCACAAGAGGTCCCGGAGAAAAGAAGCTTGAGTCGGACCGCCGTGCGATCAGGAAACGCATATCAGTGCTGTCCGGCGAGCTTGAGAAACTGAAAAAGAGCAGGGAAACAGCGAGAAAGCGCCGCATGCAGAGCAGGATCCCGGTGATCGCGATAGCGGGATATACCAACGCGGGCAAATCCACACTTCTAAACCGGCTTACCTCTTCCGACGTTCCGGAGGAGGACAAACTCTTCGCAACGCTCGACCCCACTACCAGGAGCTGTATCCTTCCCGGGGGCGGGAAGGTTCTGTTCACGGATACGGTAGGGTTCATCAATAAGCTCCCCCACCATCTGATCGATGCTTTCCGCAGCACCCTGGAGGAAGCCGGATTTTCGGATATGATCCTTCATGTGGTCGATGCATCGGATCCTGAATGCGAACTTCATATGAAGGTGGTGCACGATACGCTGAAGGAGCTCGGAGTCCTTGATAAACCCATGATCACTGTGTTCAACAAAATGGATATCGTCTGTGACGGGGTATTTCTTCGCGACCCTGCGGCAGACGCTGTCGTAAAGATATCCGCAAAGGACGGTGAGGGCATTGAAACCCTGCTTTCGACCGTGCAGGACATTATTCTGAACGGACAGACATATATCAATAAGATAATAGGCTATTCAGAAGCCGGAATAATCGAGCGGATCCGCAGTACCGGATATCTGATAAAAGAAGAGTACCTTCCCGGGGGAATACTGGTTGAAGCCTATGTACCGGCAGAAATGATCCATAACCCCGGTACTTCGTCAGTTGTTTATTAATATGTTTAAGATAGTTGAAAATACAGAAATCCCGAATCGGGGTGACAGGATTCGAACCTGTCAATAAACACATTAAAAATTCAGTAAAGAAAGGGGGTTCGGGCATCCCTGTTAAGATTTCTTAACCAAAATCTTAACCAGATTACAGCATGCTTCTAAGATCCTCGATGCTCATGCATTATACCTGACAGTTCCCTTGTAGACCTCTAAAGGGTAAAACAAAAAAGAAGGACTATCAAGAACGGGCTCCGTCTTGCCTAGCGGCATTCTCGACATTCCTTTCTTTTTATGCTTCATAACAAATAAGAGAAGATAAATCCCTGTCATTCAAGCATAAACTTCCTCCGACTGAAGCAGCTTTTTGGCCCGATCATACTCGGTTTTTGTTATCCCCGCCTTTTTACATGTATCATCAATAGTGCCATTCTCTGATTTAGCAAACGACTCAATAATGCTTACCAGCTGCCTTGCTCTTTCCATTTCTGCTTCTTCTGCAAACAGTCTTCCCACTTTTGTCATCCTGATCCACTCCTTTGTCTTTATACTTAATTCATCGTCTATAATTTTGTCTGAAAACACCAAAAGCCCCGAAAGGACAAATGCCATTGTTTCTTCGTCTTTTATCCTTTTTGCCATATTGATCGCAGCTTCGATTGCGGCCTCCTGCTGCGCTTTTTGATAAGTCAGCGGCAGAATAATAAATTCCATTATTTCTGCATCTGTCAGCGTATCCTCGGCTCTTACTTTTTTGTCAAGTCTGCTTTTTATTTCTTCTGAATTCAGCTGTGATAAGTACGCCGGTTCAATCGAAAGTGTTACCATTCCGGCATCGAAACTATCTTCGGTCTGTCCCGGAGTTACATCCGCTGTATAAATAACAACCATTACCAGCTTTGTACTTGGTTTGCCTTCTTTAAAATACCTCTCCAACACACGGTAGGCATATCCCAAGTACTTCAGCTTATTAGCCTTTCTGTACTCGCTCTCATAATCAATGATCGCAATCCGGCCATCCTCCAGAAGGAAGAGATTGTCAATCCGAAGTTCATTGGCCGTCACCTCAGGCAGATTGGTAGGCAAAGCCTGTACAATCTTCGGAAGCGAAAGCCCGTATACTGCCAATGATTTATCTTTGAAGTTTTCCGCAAATACTTTGCTCGCAATATCCTTGTTCTGATAAGCGATTCCGTTTGGCATAATAATTCTCCCGTTTATATTATCTTATTTTTTAATTATAATAGCAAGGAATTATTTATTACCAAGCAATAAATATACTGTTAAAACTGTCAAAGCTTTTATATGCGTTGCTTTAATTCCCTTTTATACTTATAATATGTCCCCCTGCTCAGCCCGGCCAACTTCATACACTCAGCATCGGACAGAGTGCCGTTAAAGCTCTTGGAAAGGCGAATTATCTTCTCCTTTGCAGGGGCTTCCTTTTTGATATTAAACTTTTTCCCTGGGTGCTGTCCGATTTGCTTCCCTTTAAGCCTAGCTGTCTCAATCCCCTCCTTCGTCCTCTGCCGGAGATCCTGCACCTCTTTCTCCGACTGGTCAAATGCAATCCGGATCTGCTTAGAGGCAAGCTTGCGGAAATAATTGTTCAGCCCCTTGAATATCTCGTCCTCGTCCGTTCCCTGAAGCTCTATCTTATCTCTCATATTTTCAGCATAAACCTCGGTATCGATGTAATGCTCCTTCAAGAAAATCAGCTCTATGCCGTTTTCGTAGAGCTCAAAATAGGTTTCAATGCCCTCATCCGCCGACCGGCTCATCCTGGAGACCGAATCAAAGACTATCCTCTCGCCGGGCTTTACGGTTTTGAGAAGCCGGTTCCATTCGGGGCGGTCCATGCTCATGCCGGTATAAGCCTCCTGTATGATTACGGCGGAAGGATAAATGGATTTTATATTCCGAATCTGACGGTCGATGGATTGCTTGCGAGTGGAAATACGACAGTACCCATATGTCTTCGCAAGGGATTTAAGAGCCTCCCGTATGTGGCTGTTTAAAAAGGTCGCGATTTCTTTCTTCTGACCTTTTTTATATATCACGTAATAATATCTGTCCTCGTCGGTTTCGGCGACAAGGTTTTCAGAAATGGAAACATCAAAATCGCATTTATAATCCGGCAACAACACAGGCGCCACCTTAAGCACATCATCTTTGCTATATATCATTCCCCAGCCTCCTATACTATAGTGTCAAAATTAACCATCGATAAAATTGTGAAGCCGTCTATCGGCTTCTTTTTTTATAATTTACAATGTCAAAACCATGCTGGCATTGGCGCATAAACCAATACCTAAACTTAGCATCACTGCCGATGCATTTTGGATATCCATCTTCATTCCCGGCCAGAGCGAGGTTTGGAGGCCTGCCTCCCTTCCCCTGTTTCCTGTTCAATGCCCAGACGCATTATCATTTGCCCATCAATTAATAAGTATTGTTATTAAATGCCTTTGTAGCTGTAATTTTTAAGGTGAAGCTTCTGAAGCCCCCGGACATCGGGGACATCGGGGCACGTCGGAGCAGGAGACATAATCCCGAAATCTGTTGAAAAATCACGTGTTTTTTGCTACTATATGTTTGAGGTATTATGTATGGCTAAGAAGAAAAAAGAGGTTATCAGACTTAACGACCAGATTGCCAAGGAGCTCGATAAGGCGATTGATGACCTGAATCTGTTTGATGATGACCTAATGAGCAAGGTCTTTGATAGAAACATCGAAGCAACGGAACTGTTACTGAGAATTATTCTTGAAAGGGATGATATCAAGGTTCTCCGAGTTAAAGGACAGGTGGACATGAAGAGCCCCTATCCTGGTGGCAGAAATATTCGGATCGATATCCATGCGATAGACAACAAGGGCGTTGAATTTGATGTTGAAGTCCAGCGAAACGAAGAAGGATCCCATATCCGCAGGGCAAGATTCAATGGTAGCATGATGGATTCCCGGATGCTTAAAAAGAAACAGGAATTCAAAGAGCTAAAGGACGCATATGTGATTTTTATCTGTCAGCATGATAAGTTTGGTGAGAATAATCCGATATATCATGTAGACAAGGTCGTTAGAGAGACCGGTAAGCCCTATGATGATGGTGCATATACCATCTATGTGAACGGGTTATACAATGGAGATGATGACTTCGGAAGGCTGGCACATGATTTTAACTGTACAAATGCAGACGACATTTATTATGAGCCGCTGGCTGAAGGTGTAAGGCACTTTAAGGAAACAGAGGAAGGGCGTGAGGTTATGTGTGAATCTTTTTCAAGGTTAGCTGATAAGGTTGCAGATGAAAGAGCTGAACAAACTACAATAAAATACGTCAAGCTTATGATGAAGAATATGAAATGTAGTCTGGAGGATGCTCTTAATACGCTTGAGATCAAGGGCAAGGAACGCGCAATCATAGCAAAACAGTTACAGAAATAATAACAGAATAGCAGGTACAGCGAGAAGGCTTATTATGTGGCAGCTTCAGGCTTATGTATCGAAGTGAGTTGCGAAGTGAGTTTAGATCAGGCAGCGCCGCAACCCTCCTTTTTCCTGTATTTTTTCGAACTGTTAAGAGTTCGATTCCCATCACCTGCTTCCATTTTTGCCCGTGGTTGCGGGCTTTTTTCATTTTTTAAGCTAGTACACTTTAGTACGCTAAAGTATTTTCCAATCCCTCTTCAGGGCTCAGAGGGCCTTCTCGAGGATATCCATGTCGATCTCGTCGCAGACCTCCGAGTGGCAGTAGATATTATGACAATCATCAAAAACGCTCCTATCGCGACAATAGCTATATACCTGTCTTCTCCGGTTATACCATTCAATTGATGGCTGGACAAGATTAGGACGGCTGTTCTCTTGACCCTCCGCTAATTCCGGCAGTGGGTAGAGCCCTAAATAAAGCTATATTAGCATCTTCATATAAAAAGTCAACGTTTTCAGGATCAAAGCACGTATTGATTTAGTTAAATCACTGTCTTAATACCCTACAAAATAGGGTATATAATATAGGCATGGATAATTACGAAGATAAACTGATAAGAACTTTTATAGAAGTGCCGTTATTTTCCAAACACTGGAAAGAAATTGGTTTAGGCGAAGATGAACTACTCTCCCTTCAGATAATGCGGCTAAAGGATCCAATATCAGGACCAGTAATAGAAGGAACGGGAAGCATCAGAAAAGTACGAGAAAAGTGCGATTTCCGCTGGAGAACAGAAGGCGTAAAACATGAGTTCACGTTTTGAAGATTTAAGGGAAGGGTTGCAGGAAGCCATTGATTTTGAAAAGGGTACCGGCAAAGCAAAGACAACGGTATTTTTGATCGCTCCTGTGACAAAATACTCAAATGAACAGATAAAATCTATCCGTAACAAATCAGGCATGACGCAGGCAGTATTTGCAAATTATATGGGGGTGTCCAAAAAAACTGTTGAGGCATGGGAATTGGGGCGAACATACCCAACAGACCCGGCGTGCCGGCTTCTGGATATTCTCGATCAGGACAAGGAAGGCGAACTGTCTTTCGTGACCATCAAATCTCATTATATACCTCCTTAACCCATAAACTTTTCTTGACCTAATAATAAATCTGTTGCGGGATCGATTGCGGGATTGGCTCGAGTAATATGTTGCTTTGAAATGGGAAGTGGGATATACTGGAATGGATGTATATCAGTTTATAAAGATTTCACAATACGAGGAGGATTTAATAAGTGAAAAAAATTATTGCCTTAACCATGGCACTTTCTCTCGTCCTGAGCCTTACTGCCTGCAGTGGTCCCGGTATCAGCGTGAATATTACCCCATCAGATATCGATGCCCTTTTCAATGCTGATCAGCCACTCACTGCGGACACTGCAGAAGAAACGGTAACGCATGAGATCACTGGCACTGCATTTCCCTTATATTTAATGGGACAGGATCTGGGAGCCGAAATGACGCTCTATTTTCTGGACGGGGTAAAGGATCTGCCTTATGTAGAGCTTAACGATTGGATGGATCTGCTTAACATGATCAATACAGATGGCGGTGAGCAACCAGGCTATGAGCTCACCCTAGAGACAAACGGTCCGGTAGCCACCTACACCCGTGAGACAGGATATCCCATGGTCATTGATTTCGATAAGAATACCTTTGAGTTTGTTGATTATAACTTTTTTATGAAACTTCCTAATATGTCCACCCTTCTGGACTTCACGTCCGCAAGTTGTTTTAACGAAGCAGGTGAATCTTCTTTGATGAAGAAAAGCGACGACTACAGCTTTGACCGCTACGGCGAGGAGCTTGTACTTCGTCTGGGGGATTATGATATTGATCTGATCTGTCAGGACGGGCTGTATCTGGTTCCTCTTCAGACTATGTGTGACTTCACCCTGGCACCCAGTACTTCCATCAACAGCTTCTTCAATGGTCTGGCCTTAAATCTGACGCCTCTTGGAATATCGCGTGATGACGAGGTCTACTACTCGGCACCAACCGGAATGCGTAGCGAGGAGCTGGCGAAATATGGTTATAGTGAGCTTTGTCTGATGTTGGACAGCTTATACGGATTAAAAGAGGTCCATGAAATAGAAAGCTTTGATCAGCTGTTCCATGAGATCGGCTTTAAAGAGATGCTTCTTGACAGAGATCCCGAAAATGCCGACAAGGCAATCTATAACCTGATCAACATGTACATCGACGATCTGCATTCCAGCTTCGGAGCCTTCTCCTACCTGACAGGCTCCATTGATTATAAAGCCGAAAGAGGGCCCTCGATTGCGAGCTTTATAGAGCATCGTGAAATACAGACGCAGGCCCGGGCCGAAAAATACCCCGATACTGTTCCGGTTTATGAAGAAGTGGGCAACACAGCCTATATCACCTTTGACTCATTTGATATGCTGGCGAATAAATATGAGGATTACTACGGATACGAGAACAAGCAGGATATCCCCTATGAAGATACGATCGCCATGGTCATCAAGGCTCATGAACAGATCACACGTGAGGACAGTCCCATCGAGAACGTAGTGATCGATCTGAGCTGCAACACCGGAGGATCCGTGGATACGGCTGCTTATCTGATCGCCTGGTGCCTTGGCAAGGCAAACATAAGCCTCCGGGATAGTTTTACCGGCGCAATGGCCAACACGGATTATTGGGCAGATGTGAATCTCGACAGGAAGTTTGACGAAAAGGATACTATCACGGATAAGAATCTTTATTGTCTGATCTCTCCTGTGAGCTTTTCCTGCGGAAACCTGGTACCCAATGTATTCAAGCAGTCCGGTAAAGTTACCCTGATGGGCCGGACTTCCGGCGGCGGAAGCTGTGTGGTACAGCGTATCTCATCCGCCTGGGGCACCTCCTTCAATATTTCTGCATCAAGACGCATGTCCTTTTTAAAGAATGGCTCCCTTTATGATATCGATCGGGGAGCGGATCCGGACTATACTATCAGCAGTCCCGGGAAGTTTTATGACCGTGAGGCGCTCACAGATTATATTAATACTCTGTACTGAACTTATATTTGATTATCTTTTTATAAGAGATCCGGCCGGCCGGCTGGATCTCTTTTTCGGATTCTTTAGTCCATGACAGTATGGAACCAGCCTCTTGTCACGAGAGAGCCCAGAATGAAATGAACCCCGTCCCGGGAAACAATGCCTGCCCGCGGATCGGATATCAATCTGCCCAGTTTTTTAAGGCCTTGCGGGCGGCCGTGTCTCCCTCTTGGTATGGGCGGGGCCGGGGCGTCTTCTGCGTCCACAGGAGTGTGCGCCATCATTGCATCTGCGACGGAACACGCCGTCTGGACGGATCTTTGGACGTCTTTCGGACAGGTAATTAAGCTTCCCCGCCTGCTTCAGGGCTTGATTTTACTAGCTTTTCCTGTCTTCTGACAGGTTTGACGGGTTTTTGCCACCTCTTTTATTATTTCCACAATTATTTATCATATATATGCATTTTTTTATTCTATTGAAGATGCATTTTTACCCGTCAAACACGTCCGAAGCCTTGCTATTGCTGGATTCCTTTCGGACAGGCAGCCCGTCCGGCTCCGCCCCGCGCCGGCGTAAACCGGAGGATACCGCTTCACTGCGGGGGCCTGCGTTCCAGCTTGTCATCCTTCATAAAGCCATGCATATCCTTCTTCCGGCACAGCTCGCGCCCGCTTCTTTGAATGCTTTGGCCTGCGCCTCATGGCCGCCGCCGTGCTCTATACGAATCCTCGCGCTCCCCATCACTTAAAAAAGCTCCTGCAAGTGTCACATAAGACACATCGCAGGAGCCCTTCATTCTATTATTCAGTCTGCATAGACCACGTCAAACACATATCCATTCAAGTCCAGATCCACTGTGATCGTGTCCACGCTGGTATCGGTATCCAGGTAGAAATGCACCCCGTCACTGCCAAGCGCGACCAGGGCGAACTTCCTCCCCGCCTTCTGGTAAGGTGTGCTACCCGTCAAGAGGACAGTTAATAATTAAAAAGTTGCGTCCCTCATCACGGATCCTTATACAGTACATCCAGGGCGTATCCTTCGAAGTTAAGGTTAACGGTGCACCTAATGGGATCCGTATCTATGTCCGGCAGGAAGGCGACGTTCCCGTACCTGTCAAGCGAAAGCATCGCATACTGCCTTCCCGCCTTCTGCCACTCGGGATGGATGAACATGGTGAGCGTACCGAGCTTCAATGTCTGATCGGGAACTCCTCCGTTTAAGAGGTTGAATGAAAAAGCCTTGGTCCACCCTTTCGGGACAGCGGCGGCCAAAAGCGCTTTCGCTGCCTCGCCCTGCTCCTGGTATCCCGCAGTGGTTCCCGGGGCAAGCCCAGTATATGTTATGCCGAGCGCCTGCTTCTCGTTCGGGTTCAGTACCCAGGACGGCGGGGTATGGTCTTTCTCTCTGCCTCCCTCGATCTTTTCTCCCCTCCCGCCGGATTCTTTCCACTGGGCATACAAGGTCAGATCGGTATCGGCCGTGATGTCGCCCTCATCGGCATAGCTCGTACCGCTGCCATCACTCTTCGTATTCCAGTTCCTGAAATCATAATGGTCACGAGTAAATGTGTTCTTCTTAAGCTTTGTCGCAATCCCTTTATTTACCTCCTGAGGGCTCAGACTTCCTGAACCGCCGTTTTTATCAAAGGTTATCGTGCATTTTTGCTCAGTCGGTATCTCCTGCTTAAAGTTCGCCTTTACGGTTACATTTCGATCCAGCATCCTGAATGTTGTATCAGCGATCTTGGAGTCTGCAAACGTGACACCATCCTCCGATGTCCATTCATCAAATACATAACCATTTTCAGGAGTTGCGGAAAGCCTTATTGTAGCATCGCCGGGCGCATTATTCGGATCCGCTGTTCCGGTTCCGTGTCCGTCATTTGCAACGGTTATAGAATGTTTAGGGCGCCTTATTTCTGCCTGGGTGGCCCTTTCGGTTCCTCCTGCCGTTGTCGCAATGTATTTCCCATCTGAACTTACCCCGCCACCTGCAGGGTCGGTAACCATAAGAGGATCTTCTATAGTAACCCGGCCATGTGCCTCTATACTATAATAATTTGTATTGTCACTTGTTGTTTTTGCTTTTACTATAGTGTTACCACCGGATATACTGACGTTTCCATAAGAATATATCCCATCTGTTTTTCCAATAGCTTCAATTTCCCCTCCCGAAATCGTTATATCGTTCTCAGCGACAATGCCACATGAACCATCATTTCCAATGCTACTTGCCTTAACATTTCCTCCTCTTATTATTATTAAATTATTTGCATATAAAGCATTATATGTATCATTAACAGACGCTTCAATTGTTCCCCCATTTATAGTTATATTACGGAAAATGCCACGATCAATACGAATATTACCGCTCTCCATGATCAAACTGTCATAACCTAAACCGATAGATCCGACACACGTTAAAGTATTCTCTGCATTTCCTTTTATTGTGATTGTCCAAGGACCCCCTGTAGTAGTAAGACTATTTATTGTCACATTACTATTGATATTTATAGTTGTATCACCATCAATCCATATCTCATCACCATCTCTAAATTGGCTATTAGATACATTTCCATGAAAAGTTTTCGTTTCTGCCTTCACTTCCACAGGTTTTGCAAAGGAAAACAACGCAAAGAAAAAAAGCGCCGCGAACAATACCGGTGCCTTTGATGATGCTTTAACTATCACATTTTTCATCTCACCTACCTCAATTCATAAAAAAACGTCCAAACAACTAAATGTGGGTTATCTTACACAAAGTGTGAGATGCCACCCCGGCGAGGGGCACAATGAAACGGGCGTTCCCTAAAAACAACTATATTTAATAATATAATAAATCTCACCCTCGCTGCCTGACCGGTGCCGGTCAAGATTATTCCATAAAAACTGGTTCTATAATATAGTTCTTATAATAATCTGTCAATCACGTGCGCAATATATATAATATGACAAAAAAGAAGATTTCGGGAAGGTGCCCTTCCATGGCGGTGCCTTATATGGCCCGCAGTTCCGGAAACAGCCCTCTTGATTAGATCAAACTTATATTTCATCAAAAAAGCTCCTGCGAGCCACCGCAGAAGCTGTTTCTTTTTACTTTGCCAGCAATGATCCAAGAGGAAACGCTTGCCTGTCAGCCTGCATAGACTAAGTCGAACGCATATCCCGCAAGATCTAGATCCACCGTGATCGTAGCCATGCTTGTGTCGAGGTCGGGATAGAAATGCACCCCGTCCTTGCTGAGCGCCACTAGGGCGAACTTCCTCCCCGGCCTCTGGTATTCGTTCGGGATGAACAGAATAAGCTTTCCGTCCTTCAGCTCGTAGTCAATTGTTCTGCCGTCCTGCATAAAGTTGAAGGAGAACGCCTCATTGCAGCCCGGCGCCCTGACAAAGCTGAAGACGGCCTGCGCCGCCGGCCCTTGGACCTGTTTCGCGGCCCTAGCCGATGGGACCTGGGCGCCGTCCTTTATGTATATGATGGTCAGCGCGTCGGGGTTTGGCGGCGTGCTGTCCCCGGATGAAGAGCTTTTCTTATCTTTCTTTTCGGTCTCCGGTTCAGGCTCTGGTTCAGGCTCATCCTTCCCGCGGATGGCCACCTC
>JAIKXO010000140.1 GCA_024684065.1 Lachnospiraceae bacterium | reverse complement strand
AAGCGCACGATTTGCTCCGAAATCGGCGCAGTTTCGCAAATCGGCGCAGTTCGTAAGTATGTAAAAAGCGGGGATAACGTCCCGCCGGACAGATACCGCAGGGCAGAATACATGGAGAAACCCTGTGACCGCATTCATGATAAAGACTGTATTCAGGCTGCGCAGGCACGGGGTTACGGCTTCCGCAAGGGCATCTTTTCTTTGCTTTGGAATAATCAAAATCAAATTACTGCGTAAATTATTTTAACACCAATTTACTTAGAAATCAAGCGAAGTAAAAAAGAAAACTCCAAATTAATTAGATTTTTTGCAAATTAATATTGACATATCCTCTGTATACATTTATCATAAAACGAAAGAGGGAGGGGTAATATATATACAATATATACAATATCCCTCAGGTTGCATCGTAAAAATTTTAGTTAGGAGGAATTAGAATGAAAAAGAAAATGATCGCAATCCTTCTCGCGGCATGTACCGCATTTTCTCTTGCGGCATGCGCAGGAGTAGCTGCACCTGCACCGGCAGGAGGCAACGATGCGGCACCGGCGGAAGAGACGGCTGATGCGGCACCGGAAGGCGCACAGGAGCTTACTTTCTGGACATTCCAGGCGGCTCATCAGAAATTCATGGAAGACGCGGCGGCAAGATGGAATGAGACATATCCTGACCGTCAGATCGATTTCAAGGCTGAGACCCTTGGATATGACGACATCCACAATAACCTGATGATCTCCCTTCAGACGGGGACAGGCGCTCCCGATATAGCTGATATCGAGATCTCAATGTACGCTAACTTCATTACGGGTGATGAGGAAAGCATTCCCCTTGTTCCCCTTAATGACATAGTAGAGCCTGATAAAGAGAACCTTATCATGGGCCGTTTTGACAACTATGCAAACCATGGCAATTACTACGGTGTTGACTATCACGTAGGCGCTACCTGCCTTATGTATAATAAGGAGATCTTCGAGGAAGCCGGCGTAGACATCAACTCGATCGAGACCTGGGACGACTTCAAGGAAGCCGGCAAGGTTATCCGTGAGAAGACCGGAAAGTACATCATGGCTTGTGAGACCACCGAGCATTGGACATATTATCCTCTGATCACCGAGCTTGGCGGAGATTTCTTTGATCCCAAGACCGGAGAGGTTACCCTTGACAGCCAGGACAATATCGATGTTCTTCAGTGGCTGCTTGACGGCATCAATGATGACATTTTCGTTGAAATGCCCGGCGGCTTCTGCCACAGTGAAGAGTGGTATGCTTACATGAACGAAGGCAATGTTGCCTGCATCGGCGTTCCCCTCTGGTATCTGAACCGCTTCACGGATTACATGCCTGACCTTAACGGTAAGATGTCTGTAAGAACCCTTCCCGTCTGGTCCAAGGGCGGCGTTAATTCCGCAGGTCTTGGCGGAACAGGAACTTCTATCACGAACCAGGCTAAGGACGTTCAGCTTGCCAAGGATTTCTTATACTTTGCAAAGATCTCAAAGGACGGCGCTATCAGGACCTGGACCGAGCTCGGCTTCGATCCTATCCGCAAGGACATCTATGATGATCCTGCAATGACGGCTCCCAACCGCTTCACCGATTACTTCGGACCCGAGATCTATGACGTAATGGATGCTACGGCTGATGCAATTTCTCAGCTGTCAACCTCCAACCCTCTGTATCCTGAAGCTCTTACCCGTGTACAGAAGTCAGTTATGTTCAATGTTCTCCATGAGAAGAGCCAGACTCCTGAGGAAGCTTTAAAGCAGGCCGCTGACGAGCTTCGTGCAATGCAGTAAGATCAGCTTGCATATGATAAAGTAATGTAAAGATGCGGGGACGGTTGTAAAGACCGTTCCCGTATATTTATAAAACGCGTTATGTTTGATTTCCGCCCGGAAAAGAAGAGGATTATTATGTCGAAGCAAATGAAAAATAACAGCATGGATTCGAAGAAGACCGGGAAGATCCGTATGATAAAGGTGGCGCCGTATATATTCACGGCTCCTTTCGTCATTTACTTCCTTGTTTTTTTCATATACCCGATCACATCCACCTTTTGGACGAGCCTGTGCCAGCAGACCGGTTTCGCCCCTCCGAAATTTGCGGGTTTTGCGAATTATAAGCTTTTGTGGGACGATTATTTTAAAATGGCTGTCCAGAACTCGGCAATCTATACCTTCTTTACCTGCCTTATCCTCGTGCCATTGCCATTATTGCTGGCGGTGCTTTTAGATTCGGTTTTTGTGGTAAGGAGCGAGATATTTAAAAGCGCATTGTTTATTCCCGCGCTTACGAGTGTAGTGATGGCAGGCCTTTTCTTTAAATATGCTTTCTCATCCAATCCTGCGGCGCTTATGAATTCGTTCATCGGCATTTTCGGGATAGCTCCCCAGGGATGGCTTGAAAAACGAGTCACGACCTGGATCGTTCTTGTCGTTTTCTGTGTGTGGAAGTGGCTAGGTGTCAACATAGTCTATTATCTGTCCGCCCTGCAGACCGTATCCCGGGATCTGTACGAGGCCGCAACGATCGACGGTGCCAATGCCTGGCAGAGATTCACTAACATCACTATTCCGGGAGTTAAGCCTACGATCATCTATGTTCTTACCATCTCGATCTACGGGGGCTTTTCCATGTTCGCGGAAGCCTTTACCCTGTTTAACAGTGCAAGGACTCCCGGCGATATAGGCGCCACCATCGTGAGCTATATCTATTCACAGGGCTTTAACAGGAACAATTTCGGGCTTGCTTCTGCGGCAGGAATAACCCTGCTTGCCGGAGTGCTTATTATAAATATAATTCAGTTGTCTATCACCGATCCTGTCGGCAAAAAAGAGGCATAAACGCGGTCCTTGATCCCAGGACCGATCAGAAAGAAGGAAATGAAAATGACAAATAAAAAAATAGCGCTTACTATAATCGGGACTTTAGTCATTGCGGTTTTCGCGGTCATTGCGCTCATGCCGTTTTTCTTCCTGTTTATTTCATCTTTTAAGCCGGGAAGTGAGATGATCAGGAACGGACTTCAGTTCAAATTTGATTTTGAAAATTACAGCCTGGTAAACTATGGACTTCTGACCACGGAACGAGACGGCATATATATTAAATGGTATATAAACAGTATCGCGATAATGGTGATCCAGGTTGCCACAGGGCTGTTTTTATCTTCATTGGTAGGCTACGGTCTCGCCAAGTACGATTTCAAGGGGAGGAATACCCTGTTCATCCTTGTGCTGGTAGTCATGATGGTACCCGTTGAAATATTGATCCTTCCCCTGTATAAGGAGATCAATGCTTTTAACATGATCGACACTTACGGAGGAGTTGTGCTCCCGTTTATTGTTCCTGCGACCGGGATATTTTTCTTCAGGCAGTTTGCCAGCGGGCTTCCCTCGGAGATCATGGAGTCCGGCCGTATAGACGGATGCGGCGAATTCGGCATATTCTTTAAGCTGATGATGCCGATCATGCTGCCGGCATACGGCGCGATGACGATCTTACTTGCAATGGGAAGCTGGAATTCCATGGTGTGGCCGATGATCGTACTGAGGACCTCGGAGATGCAGACATTGCCGATCGGCCTGCAGTCACTGCTTACCCCGTATGGAAATAATTATGACCTGTTATTATCGGGAGCGGTTATGAGCGTGCTTCCGATCATGGTGATTTTCCTGCTCAATCAGAGAACATTTATCGCCGGCATGGCGGCCGGAAGTGTCAAGGGCTGAACGGCCCTGGTGCTAAAGACCGCAAACGGTATGGCCAGCCTGTGCCGTTTGCATGGATATCGCCCTGTCTGGCTTTATTAGCGGCAGACAGCGGCACCGGAAGGGAGATTTATATGAAAAAAGCCAAAATGATACTTGATAAGGATTTTACTGTCGGAAAGATCGATGATCGTATTTACAGTTCGTTCATAGAGCATCTCGGACGCGCAGTATATGGAGGGATATATGAACCCGGGCATCCCGAGGCGGATGAACTGGGCTTCAGGAAGGATGTTATAGGGCTTGTGAAGAAGCTTGGAGTTCCTATGGTAAGGTATCCCGGCGGGAATTTCGTATCGGGCTTTAACTGGGAGGACAGCGTGGGACCCAGGGATAAGCGCCCGAGACGCCTTGATCTCGCCTGGTTTACGACAGAAACCAACGAGGTGGGCCTGCACGAATTTGCAAGCTGGGCCGAAAAGGCGGGAAGCGGGATTATGTACGCAGTAAATCTCGGAAGCCGCGGCCCCGAACAGGCAAGGGATATCGTGGAATATGCAAACCACCCCGGCGGCAGCAAATTCTCGGAGATGCGTATCGCGAACGGAAGAAAGGATCCTTTCGGCATCAAGCTCTGGTGCCTTGGGAATGAGATGGACGGACCCTGGCAGATGGGGCAGAAGACGGCCAGGGAATACGGCCGTGTTGCAAACGAGGCCGCCAAGATGATGAAATGGGTGGATCCGTCTATCGAGCTTGTCGCCTGCGGCTCATCCTCCACGGAAATGCCGACCTTCGGAAGCTGGGAGCTTGAAATGCTTGACGAGTGTTATGAGAACGTTGATTATGTATCTCTTCACAGATACTATGCAAATCCTACGGGGGATACTCCGGGATTCCTCGCAAGGACTATGGACATGGACGGCTTCATAAAGAGCGTGGCATCTATATGTGATGCCGTTAAAGGCAAGAAGCACAGTAAACATGTAGTCAATCTGTCCTTCGACGAGTGGAATGTATGGTATCATTCCAGGGAGCAGGACGAGGAAATATGGAAGCAGGATAAGTGGAACAGGGCGTTACCTCTTTTAGAGGATATCTATAATTTTGAGGACGCGCTTCTTGCAGGCTCCATGCTCATAACCCTTATAAAGAATGCAGACAGGGTTAAGGTCGCATGCCTTGCACAGCTTGTGAACGTTATCGCGCCGATCATGACGAGAAACGGCGGAGGGGCATGGGCGCAGACCATCTACTATCCGTTCTGCCATGCTTCCCAATATGGCAGGGGAACTGCCCTGAACGCACTCGTTGACAGCCCGTGTTATTCCTGCGAGGATTATGATGATGTCCCTTATATCGATTCCGCCGCAACCATTGACGAGGACGGCAATGTGACAGTTTTTGCGGTTAACCGTGATATGGAAGAGGATTATGAGCTGAGTATCGATTTAAGATCCTTCGAGGGACTCGGCAATATTGAGCATATCATAATGCACCATGATGACGTCAAAGCCGTAAATACCGAGGAGAATCCGGACAATGTTGTCCCCGGGGCCGCTAAGAGTGAGGCTTTCTCAGACGGAAAGGCTGCGGTCAGGATCCCGGCCCTTTCCTGGAATGTGATACGGTTTACGAAATAAATAGGAAATGATTCGGTTCGTAAAAACGAACCGAATCGGCACGAACTAAAGTTCGTGCCAAAGCGCACGATTCACATGGAAATGATTCGGTTCGTAAAAACGAACCGAATCGGCATAAACTAAAGTTTATGCCTAAGCGCACGATTTGCTTCGCAAATCGGCGCACCTCCGCAAATCGGCGCACCTCCGCAAATCGGCGCAGTCAGTAAATGATCCGATCAAAGATCGGATCGGCACAGTTTAAAAGATCCCGGACGCATGAAGCGGCAGGGATCTTTTTTACTGAGTGTAAAAACTATTATCGGTATAGCCGGTCTTCATTGCGGCGTACCCGTTTTAGTAAAGCACACCTTTTACCAGTTTAATCGTAACAGGAGATGACGTATACTTCCTGGTTGAGTATTAAATCCCGCCATGATAAAATGGGCAAAGAAATCGGCGCAGAAAAGAATGGATCGGCATATGATAGGAGAATTAAGAAATCAGATCAATGAATATTTTATCGGTAAGGAGGAAGTGGTAGAGAACGTTCTGATATGCCTTCTTGCCGGAGGACATGTCCTGCTGGAGGATGTTCCGGGCGTTGGGAAGACAACGCTTGCAAAGGTGCTCGCCGGGTCTCTGGATCTTTCCTTCGGACGCATACAGTTCACCCCGGATACACTTCCCGGGGATGTTACCGGATGTTATGTTTTTAATATGAAAAACTCCGAATTTGAATACAGAGAAGGAGCCATAATGCGTCAGATCATTCTTGCGGATGAGATAAACAGAACGTCCCCTAAGACCCAGTCCGCACTTTTGGAAGCTATGGCGGAAGGAAGCGTTACGGTTGACGGGAACCGTTTTATGCTTCCTGAACCCTTCATGGTGATCGCAACCCAGAATCCCGTGGAGTTTGTCGGTACTTTTCCGCTTCCGGAGGCAGCGCTTGACCGGTTCATGATGCGCCTTTCAATAGGATATCCGGAGGAAAAGGAAGAACTGAGGCTTGCGAGGAATTTCTTTGAGGGTAAGACACCGGAGACCCTGAAAAGTATCTGCGGTACAAAAGACATTCTGAGGATAAGGGAGGAGACTAAGAAAACAGTGCTCAACGACAGCATGATCGCATATGCGAGGGAGATCGTTGAGCTTACAAGAAACGAGAATCGGTTTGTGCTCGGCGCTTCCCCGAGGGCGCTTCTGTCTCTTCTCGCGGCATCGCAGGCGAGGGCATTTATTCATGGCAGGGATTTCGTGAAACCCGATGATATCAAAGCAACAGCGGTTTTTGTCCTGCATCACAGGCTGTCTCTTACCCCGGAGGCAAAGATAAGAAAAGAAGACATAGATTCAATTATCAGGTCGTTAGTACTTAAGGTAAAGGTTCCGATGGAGTGATCTATGTTAAGAAACAGAATCATCCTGATCATTTTATGGATACTGTCCTTAGTCGGCATCTCTTTTTACGGCGGAGCGGCGAGCTACGGTATGTTTGCCGCGGCGACGCTCGTCCCCGTTATGTCTCTTGTCTACCTGTTTCTTATTTACCTGCGTTTCAAAATATACCAGAAGCCCGGTTCTAAAAATCTTGTCGCCCAAAATGTTTCTGATTTTTATATTACCCTTCAAAATGAAGATTTTTTTGCATACTCGGGGATAAGGATCCTTTTTTACAGCTCTTTTTCAGCTATAGAGGGCATAGATGAGGGAACCGAATATGAGCTCCTTCCCCGTTCGGGAATAAAAAAGGAGACCACGCTCCTTTGCAGGTACAGGGGGGAATATGAGGTCGGCGTCAAGAGCGTTGAGATCAGGGATTTTCTCAATATCTTCAGATTTACCTATCATAATCCGGAGCCATTCAGGGTTACGGTCCTTCCACAGATCATCCAGCTTGACAGTATAAAGTCGATCGAGGCAATGCTTGATTTTCCGAAGGATTCTAATATTAATCCAATGGCTTTCGATGCAGTGGTAAGGGAGTATATTCCCGGAGACGATATAAGAAGCATACATTGGAAAGCAAGCGCGAAACAGGGCAGGCTCTTTGTAAGAACGACTGTCGGGGAGGAGAAACAGGGCATCGGGATAATAATGGATTCCGAAAGGCCCGAAAGTGAGCCGGGGGATTATCTCCCTTTGGAAAACAAGATCCTTGAGACAGTTATCGCGGCCGCCATGTACTATGTCCGAAACAATACACCGGTCAGGGTCTATTCTTATCAGGGAGGACTGTCGGATTATCCGGTAAGCGATATGGGAAGCTTTGACGGCTTTTACAGGAACATATCATCCCATCACTTTTCAGAGGAGAACGGACAGGATAAACTGTTTACAGGCCTCAGGGAGACTACGTCATTATTCGAAAGCAGACTGGTGATCATGGTGCTTTTTGACTGGAGTATGGCTGCTAAGGAGCTGGCAGCGCTTCTTTCGGAAAACAACTGCATGAGCATCGTTTATATCATAAAAGACAAAGAGAACGCTGCGTCCTTTGAGACCGGAAGGATACTTCCCCGTTGTCAGCTTTTCGTAATACCTCCGGACGCGGATCTTAAGGAGGTGCTTTGATGGCAGGTGTTCTTTATGATGCCGTTTATCTTATTCCTTTCTGCCTTATCCCCGTGCTCTGGAGCAATAAGTATTATGAAACGGGATTTTCTCCTTTTACGGCAGGCATGCTGACAATACTTGCGGTCCTTTTCTGCCTGACTGTTGTCCATATAAAATCAAAGGGCAGGATGATGGTATCGGCGGTGCTTGGTTCCGCCATCGCAGCCTGTGCCGTTATCTGTCCTTCGGACATTCTTTTTTCATTTCTTTCGGAAAATGTCCATGTTTTTCTGCTGCTTGCAGGGGTGGTTGTCTGCTTTTTTCTCGGAAAGATCATGACCGGTTTCAGGGCATCAAGACTGTTTGCCGCAATTATGCTCTCTGTATCGCTTATTATTTCAATGATCGTGAAGCTGCCTCCGGACAAAACAGCAGTATCTCTGGTTCTTTTATTTGTTCTATGCTGTCTGACGGAAGAAGTCCGATATTCCGTAAATAAGTCACAGTCAGCGGATCATAAAAGGTATCTGGTTTTCCTGTCGCCTTTTTATCTCCTGTTTTTTATCCTGGTTCTGGTTTTTCCCGTATCAGATGAGCCCTATGGATGGGGCTTTGTAAAAAGCATCCGCGATGCAGCTTTAGAGGGCTTTGACAGGATTTCGGATCTCTTTTCCTTCGGCTCTCCTTATGGCTACGGGGATGCTTTTGCGGGCTTTTCAGAGAACTCCGGGGTGGGAAGGGATCTCAGGGAGAATGACAAAAAGCTCATGGAAGCGGAATTCAGCAGAAGCTCCGCTCCGGTTGTATACATTACCGGAAAGACCTTCGATACATTTAACGGAAGGGAATGGGAAAAGACCTTTGAAAACGATGGGAAAGACGCTTTTCTGGATTCTCTGGAAACGGGTTATGCGCTTTCCCGGTATTTCGGGAATTCATTTTATGATTATTTTAAGAGAACAAGTATTGACCTGAGGTTTATGAACATGAAATCCGGACATGTTTTCACGCCGGGAAAGATCGCCTCAATCTCTTCAGACGGTAAAAGTGTTCCCATAGTGTTTGAGGGAGGGGATATTCTGTTTGAAGAGCAGAAAGGCTATAACAATGAATACAGGATACAGTATTACAGATTAAACCGCGATCACCCGGATTTTCTCGATTTCCTGAGAGGCGCGCACGATGAGGATCCCACGCTCTGGCCGGAGATGCTTAAAAGATATGAACTGAACGGATCAGAAGGGGTTTCATATGAAGACCTGCTCTCATACAGGAAAAGGATAAAGGAAATTTATCTGAAGGAAACGCCTGTTTCGGACAGGCTCGGACGATTTATGGAAGAACTTATGAAAGGAGCGTCAGATGATGCCGAAAAGCTGGAAAGGATAGAAAAATTACTGGCTTCGATGAAATATAATGCGGCTCCCGGAGACCTGCCGGAAGAAATCGATACTCCCTCTGAGTTCCTTGATTATCTGATATTTGATAAACAGGAGGGATATTGTGTATACTATACAACGGCTTTTGTGCTTTTAGCGAGGTCCCAGGGGATACCTTCAAGATATGTTCAGGGCTTCAGGGTTTCATCCAAGAAGGGGAAGGCCTTTATCACCGGAAACAATTCACATTCATGGCCGGAGTGCTATATAGACGGGGTCGGTTTTATTCCCTATGAGCCTACTCCGGGCTTTAAGACAGCGGACAGTTTTAAGACATCCGGGGAGATAAGGCCGCAGGAAAGCTCAGAGACATCTGTTTCGGATGATGCGGACAGAATTCCGGAGATCACGGAAAATAAAGAAGAAGAGCAGGAAGAGCTTATCGTTGAATGGAAATATATTGCAGTTCCCTTAGCCTTTGCGGCAGGCGCCGCCATACTTCTGTTTGCGGCTGACAGGTTTTTAAAGAGGCTCTGGTACAGGCGGCTCACAAAGGATAAAAGAATAAGGACGATGTTTAAGAGAAATATGTTCATCTTAAGGATACTTGGCTATAATATATCAGAGGGCGAAACGCTTGAGGAATATACAGATCGGCTGAGGAAATCCGTTGCAGATGAATATCTTGCCTTTATCGGAGCATACGAGGCCTTTATATACGGAAATAAGCCGGATGTGACGGAGATACTGTTTGAGAGAAATAACAGTGAGTTGTCCGCGCTTGCGCGGTCATACGGCTTAAAATACAGAATATTATTATGGGTTGGGAGATGGTAGCTTGAACCTTCGTGAACTGGAGATCGGAAAAACCGCAAAAATAATAAGCGTAGGGGGAAGCGGCGCGCTCAGGCAGCATTTTCTCGATATGGGTCTTATACCGGGAAATGAAGTATCCCTGATAAAATATGCTCCGATGGGAGATCCTATGGAGCTGATGGTTTCAGGGTATGAGCTGACGATCCGCCTTGCGGATGCTCAAAACATAGAGATAGAGAGTATAGAATATGTGCATCCTTCAAAGGGGGCCGAAGAAACCCCGGAGGAAGGAGCCACTTCAGGCGGGGAAAACCGTCAGGTGCAGGAAGAGAACACCGGAAGAAAGACGGTAAAAGATATCCCGCATCCGCTTATCGGAGAGACTTCCGACACTCATGATTATAAGAAAGAGCATAGCGGAAAAAAAGTCAGGCAGGGAAAGCTTATCTTTGGCCTTGTCGGGAATCAGAACTGCGGAAAAACGACTCTTTTCAACCAGCTGACGGGAGCCAACCAGCATGTGGGAAATTTTCCCGGGGTCACCGTGGACAGAAAGAGCGGTTCCATAAAGGGCTATCCCGATACCGAGGTAGTGGATCTTCCGGGAATCTATTCACTGTCTCCGTATACAAGCGAGGAGGTTATATCAAGGAGATTCGTCCTTGAAGAGAAACCTTCGGCGATCATCAATATAGTTGACGCGACAAACATAGAAAGAAATCTTTATCTGACTATGCAGCTTCTGGAGCTTGATATCCCGATGGTCATCGCGCTTAACATGATGGACGAGATGGCCGGGAACGGAGGGGCCGTAAAGATTAATCTTTTAGAACAGCTTATACAGGTTCCGGTAGTTCCAATATCCGCGGCAAAGAACCAGGGGATCGAGGAGCTTATAGACCATGTCATTCATATCGCAAAATATGACGAGAAGCCGGGACTTAAGGACTATTGCGATAAGGAGGATCATGGCGGAGCTGTCCACCGGGCGATACATGCGGTCATGAGCCTTATCGAGGATCATTCCGAGAAAGCGGGTATACCCGTGAGGTTTGCCGCAAGCAAGATGATCGAGGGGGATGTCCTTGTAAAGAAGGCGCTTGACCTTCATAAGAACGATGAAGACGCGCTCGAGCATATCGTTTCCCAGATGGAGCACGAGAGGGGGCTTGACAGGGCGGCCTCCATGGCTGATATGCGTTTTACATTCATCCATCGTATTTGCCGCCAGACGGTCATAAAGCCAAAGGAGAGCAGGGAGCATTTAAGAAGCAGGAAGCTTGATGAGTTTCTTACAGGCAAATGGACGGCTATCCCTGCCTTTATCGTGATAATGTCGCTGGTGTTCTATCTGACCTTTAACGTCATCGGGGCTTTTCTGCAGGGACTGTTGGAAAGCCTTATTTCGGCGGTGACTGTCAGGGCGGACGCAATACTTACCGGATGGGGAGTGGCGGCTCCGATACACTCACTTATAATAAATGCGATATTTACGGGGGTCGGTTCGGTTTTAAGCTTCGTTCCGATAATAGTGACACTGTATTTTTTCCTCTCCATGCTTGAAGACAGCGGTTACATGGCGAGGGTGGCGTTCTTTATGGATAAGCTCTTAAGGAGACTGGGGCTTTCGGGAAGAAGCATTGTTCCGATGCTCGTGGGTTTCGGCTGCAGCGTGCCGGCAGTTATGTCCACAAGGACGCTTCCGTCCGACAGGGACAGAAAGATGACCCAGCTTCTAATCCCTTTTATGAGCTGCAGCGCGAAAATGCCGATCTATGCTTTTTTTGCCGCGGCTTTTTTCCCGGGAAAGGGAGCAATAATAATGGTGTCACTGTATTTTACCGGGATACTCTTTGCGGTTCTTGTGGCTCTTATTGGGAAGAACACCGTATATAAAGGCGAGGCTGTTCCCTTTGTAATGGAGCTTCCGAATTACAGGCTGCCGGGAGCAAAAAACGTTATGATGCTCATGTGGGACAAGGCAAAGGATTTCATACAGAGGGCTTTTACTGTTATCTTCCTGGGAACGATAGTGGTATGGTTCCTTCAGAATTTCGATCCCTACTTCAACATGACGACGGATTCGGAGAAAAGCATACTGGCGCTTATGGCAGGGCTCGTAGCTCCTGTGTTTGCGCCTCTCGGCTTTGGAAGCTGGAAGATGGTGACCTCGCTTATTTCAGGGTTTCTTGCCAAGGAAAGCGTCGTATCCATGCTCACGGTGCTTTACGGCGGCTCTGAAGGACTGAAGGCGGATCTCACAGGCCTGACCGCGGTTGTATTTCTTGTTTATTGCCTGCTCTATACGCCATGTGTCGCCGCGGTGGCGGCAGTAGGACGTGAAGCGGGAAGGAAGGCGGCCGTAAGAATGGTGGTCTTCCAGTGCCTGGTCGCATGGATCGCGGCGTTTATAATAAGACTTTTCGGAATGATGCTCGGGATATAAGGTAATGATCCGATCAAAGATCGGATCGGCATAAACTGATGTTTATGCCTAAACGCACGATTTGCTTCGCAAATCGGCGCAGTCGTGATCTTATTGTAAACGGGATATAAGGGGAACGATGATCAAAGCACATAATCCGCCGCTTTTCTGCTTATGTGCGTTTGACTGGAATTCGATATAAAAATCTGTTATTATGAAGTTTGAATTATTACAGGGAACGAATTAAGAATTTTAAATTATAGAAAAGAGATCATTATGGAAGACGAGATCATTTTCAGCGCCTGGCCTGAGTGGAAGGCGGTAAAGAAGCTTGGACAGGGATCATACGGAGCCGTATATGAGGCGGTAAGGATTGAACATTCCATCGAAACGAAGGCGGCCATAAAGGTCATAACCATCCCGCAGAACGAATCTGAGCTTGATTCTCTCAGGGCCGAAGGCTTTACCGAGGATGATACCAGGAAATATCTTGAGGGCGTGGTCAACGATTTTGTCAGCGAGATACAGCTGATGGATTCCTTCAAGGGCGTGCAGAACATTGTCAGCGTTGAGGATTATAAGGTCATTGAGGAAAAGGACGGGTTAAAATGGACCATATATATCCGTATGGAGCTCCTTACGCCCTTCAACAGCTATATTAGCGGCAGGACGCTTTCCGAAGAGGAGATCATAAAGCTAGGGACGGATATGTGCTCGGCTCTTGAGCTGTGTGAAAAGCGGGATGTGATCCACCGCGATATCAAGCCTGAAAACATCTTTGTCAACCAGTTCGGGGATTTCAAGCTCGGCGACTTCGGAATCGCAAGAAAGCTTGGAAACGTTACGGGCGGGCTCTCTCAAAAGGGAACCTTTAATTACATGGCTCCGGAGGTGGAAAAGGGAGGAGATTATGACCGGACCGTAGATCTTTATTCCCTCGGACTTGTCCTTTACCGCCTGCTGAATAATAACCTTCTTCCGTTTTTGACACAGAAAGGGCAGCTGAGCCCGAATGAAAGAATGGCAGCCGTGAGGAAGAGGCTCGACGGAGAAAAGCTTCTGCCGCCTGCTAATTCTTCAGAGGTTTTGTCAGGGATAATATTGAAGGCAACGGAATATGAGCCTTCAAAGAGATATAAAAGCGCTTCGGAAATGAAGCAGGCTCTTATGAATATCACTGAGGGGAAAACATCCTATAACGAAGAGGATGATCCCCTTAATAAGACCATGGCGGTAAGAAGGGCTGCCGGAGCCTCAGTAAAGCCGGAGGCCGGGAGCAGTGCGGGTATTCCCGCTTCGGAGCCGGAGATGAAAAGAGAGGTCTCAGGGCGTTTCGGAGAGCGGGGCGGCACTCCTGATTTTACGCAGGGATCCGGATCCGTAGAGCTTTTTGGCGGAAAAATAAGCTTTAAGATGCCTTCTAAAAAGGTTCTTATAGGGATAGCTGCGGCTCTTTGTGCGATCATCTTAATGATCGTTCTTATCCCTGGAAAAGACGGGGAGGATAAGGAAACGCCTGCCGGGATATCCGGGCCTGCGCCGACAGAGGCGCCCGAACCTGCGCCGACAGAGGCGCCCGAACCTGCACCGACAGAGGCGCCCGAACCTGCACCGACAGAGGCGCCGGAACCTGCACCGACAGAGACACCGGAACCTGCGCCGACAGAGGCGCCCGAACCTGCACCGACAGAGGCGCCGGAACCTGCACCGACAGAGACACCGGAGCCTGCGCCGACAGAGGCGCCGAAGCCTGCACCGACAGAAGCGCCGGAACCTGCGCCGACAGAGACGCCCGAACCTGCCCCGACGGAGGCACCGGAACCTGCACCGACCAAGACACCCAGGCCAGCTCCGACCAGGACCCCAAGCCCTGCACCGACAATGGTGCCGACCCCTGTTCCGACCCTTCCTCCGGTTTCAGAGATTATTTCGCAGGTTGACAACCTTATTTACCTTGGGCATATCAGAGAAGCAGAGGCTTTGCTTTCCGAAGCGGAAAGCGCTTATCCGGATAATGCTGAAATAAAAGAGAAACATTCAGAGGTAAAAAAGAGGCTTAAGGAAGCGGTTTATCTGTTTGACTATAACCCCACGGATGTTGAGGGCGCATACCTTTGTATGATGAACAATGACTTTTCAAGATCGTATAGCTGGTATGATGAATACGGGAATTTTTACAGCTATACGCAGAACTGGAAAATGCAGTCAAACGGCAAGACATATAAGAAAGGCATGGCGTTGACGGTTATGTCTGATTATGTTACGAAGATCACCGTCAGTAATATGATCGGCCAGTTTAAAAGGATGACCGGCATGGTGGCCTTTGAAGATAAATATATCGAGAGAGTCGGAAAGGCTTATGAGGTTGAATTTTATGCTGATGACGAGCTGGTGAAGAGTATAAAGATAAGGAAGAATTCGAAGCCCACGGAATTTGATATCGATATAAATTACTGTGAGAAGCTTGTTATTGTCCTTCGTATGCCGGATGATGACTATTCATATAATCCTAATATCAATCTTTTGGATTTCAAGCTTTATTATTGACGTTTTCGGGCTTGTTTTATTTGTTGTTTTGTTGTAAAATCATGAATAGTAATTGAAGAGGGTTTTTAACCCGCCTTAAAATGGGGCTATAGTTCAGTTGGGAGAACGCTTGCATGGCATGCAAGAGGTCGTCAGTTCGAGTCTGATTAGCTCCATTTTTGTATTTCAGACAAAACTGCGCCGATTTGCGAAGCAAATCGTGCGCTTAGGCACGAACCTTGGTTCGTGCCGATTCGGTCTGCTCTGCAGACCGAATCATTTCAATACTTTGATTTGCCGTATGGCATAGGAGAGGATATGGCAGGTATAGGAAGAAGCGTGGAAGGGTATCTTTTCCAGACGGAAGAGGATGCTGACATTGCCAGAGAGGAGATAGGGCGTATCAATTTCATATCCTCAAAAATGAAGGAAGACAACCCGCAGGCGGTGTTAGCCGTATATAACCGCATGATCCAGAATAATACCCTGGTGACTCCCGTAGGGCAGGAATATCTGAGAACACTCAGGGATTATCTTTACCGGTCTTCGCAGATCCCGGATGAGCTTATTAATGATATCCCCGTGATCGTATCATATTCGGATGCCATAAAAAAGAACAGTGAGCCGGAGAAAAAGAAGCTGGAAAAGAAGAGGAAGACCTATAAAAAGGAATATAAAAACTCACTTACGGTGATCGCGGTGCTTGTGGTGATGATCATAGCGATGTTCGTGATAGCCTTAAAATCCGACGTTCCGAATATAATAAATTACAGGACGGCCATCACGAATGAATATGCCGCCTGGGAGCAGGAGCTGTCGGAGAGGGAAGCAAAGGTGCGGGAAAGGGAAGAGGAGCTCGATATCTATTGAGTATAACATGATGCGACCGGCCGCGTAAGGAAATCAGCCGCTTTGCGGCACGCGTCCGGCGCGTACTCATTAACGAAACTGCAAGCCATTTCATTAATGAGTATAAATCAGTTTTCCATATAAAAAGGGACAGATAAAGGAGCAGGTTATGGACAGGATAAAAGTGCTTGTAGTAGATGATGAGAGCAGGATGAGGAAGCTTGTAAAGGATTTCCTTACAAGGGAAGGATATGAGGTGCTGGAAGCCGCGGACGGGGCTGAGGCTCTGGATATTTTTTACGAGGACAAGGACATTTCCCTCCTTATTCTTGATGTCATGATGCCTAACGTTGACGGCTTTGAGGTGGTAAAGGAGGTCCGCGAGACCTCGAAGGTTCCGATCATAATGCTTACCGCAAAGGGGGATGAACACGACGAGCTTCAGGGCTTCGAATACGGTGTGGACGAGTATATTTCCAAGCCGTTCTCCCCGAAGATCCTGGTCGCCAGGGTGAACGCCATCTTAAGAAGGAGCAATGCGCTTGAATCCGAGGAAAAGATAGAAGCCGCGGGGATCATCCTTGACAAGGCGGCCCATCAGGTGATAGTCGACGGAAAAAAGATCGAACTGAGCTACAAGGAATTCGAGCTTTTGGCCTATTTCATGGAAAACCAGAACATCGCGCTCTCCCGAGAAAAGATACTCAACAATGTATGGAATTACGATTATTTCGGAGATGCAAGGACCATCGACACCCACGTAAAGAAGCTGAGGAGCAAGATCGGCGAAAAAGGCGACTGCATAAAGACCATATGGGGGATGGGGTATAAATTCGAAGCGTGATAAGAATACAGGAGTGCATTGAACTTAGTATTTATGGGCTTCCGGAGAATTAAGATAAGCCTATAGCGTAGAGTTGTATTAACGAAATATAACCAAACAGCCGATACTTAAGGCTGAAAAACCACATGTTAAGAGAAATACGGAAAAAAATACTACCACTCAATTACTTGTTGTGAGCGAATATAACCAGATATCAGGTTATATGTAAGCAATAGGGATAGGGTGGTATTTTTTGTTAAATCCAGCCATATCCA
>JAIKXO010000112.1 GCA_024684065.1 Lachnospiraceae bacterium | reverse complement strand
ATTAATAAGTATCCTTCAGAGTCCGTATGACCAGCTGCTGTTCCAGCTCTATACCATTCTGAATCTCCGGAGATCCGGGGATCAGATAACGTATGTTGCTTTTCTTTAAGCGGATAGCCTTCTCCCTCTTTGAAGTAAGATGGAAATAATTTTCCGAGAATATGGCATCGGCATTTTTGAGATCCAGCTCGACAAAGGCTGCAAACCCCCCGGACATCATCCTGATAACATATTCGTCAACAAGTTCGATCACGGAATATGATATGGATGAATTGGAAAGCTTTAACCTCTTATAAGGAACAAAGACCTCTATCTCCGAAGAGACCACCGTACCGTCCTCATCAATAAAGACCGCTTCCACGAAGACCCTGTCCTCGATCCCGTCAATAAACATCGCATAATCCATGGAACAGACCATCTCCACAGTTCCCGGCTGCAGCTCTATCTCATACTCCATCTCGTGAAGTAGCCTGAAATCGAAGGTCTGAAGGCTCACCTTAACCCTTCTTTGTTCAATATCCCTGGTTTCGTTGTGGATATATATGGAGATCTCGCTGCCTTCACGCATTATAGAGCCCGCGACCGGAGCAAAAAAGTTTTTGGCCATATACTGCAATGCCTTATATCTTCCGAAATAATCTATGCTGGACCAGGATGCTACCGGCCAGGTATCATTGAGCTGCCAGTACAGGGCTCCCATACACTGCCCCCTGTGTCTTCGGAAGCTCTCCACTCCGTATTTAATTGCTATTCCCTGAAGGATCTGGGAAAGATAAAGAAGGCTGTCAAAATCCTTTGGAAACAGGAAGTTCTTTGAGAGATAATATATTATCTTGCCGTTTGCGTCCCCGTTTTTCTGATGACTTTCCATCACCTCGGAAAAGATATTTCTGTCTTCTTCCCTCGTAAAGGTCTTTATTGTCTTCATACAGGGAAACGACTGGAAACCGAACTCGGAACAAAATCTCATATTGTGCTCTGAATAGGCGCTGAAAGGCTCAAGTCCGTGCCATACTCCCCAATAATGGCGGTCTCCCATGTCATCGCTGTCCGGATCGTTGAAGTTTCCTCCCGAAGAAGGAGAAGACGGCCAGTAAAATGTTGAAGAAGCATATTTGCTTACTATTTCCGGAAGCAGTTTTTCAAATATCTCAAGATAATCCGCCTTAAGTTCCTCTGAATGATCCGAAAAGCCGTCCCAATGATCCCAGGCAGACTCGATCTCGTTATTTCCGCAGAAAAGACCCAGACAGGCATGATGCCTGAGCCTCTTTACATTATCTATAGCTTCATCCGTAATATTATGCCTGAATTCATTGCTGAGCTCATAGACATTGCAGGCAAACATAAAGTCCTGCCAGACTATTATACCCAGCTCGTCACAAAGATCATAAAAGGTATCGCTCGGGTAATACCCTCCGCCCCAGACCCTTAAGGTATTGAAATTGCAGTTCTTGGCGGCTCTTAAAAGATACGAGATCTTCTCTTTCGTGATAAAAGAATAGATAGTGTCCTCAGGAATGTAATCCGCTCCCATTGCAAAGATCTTTGTATTATTGACCATCAGGCAGAATTCCTGCCCATACTTATCAGGTTCCCTGGAAACGGTTATCTCCCTTAAGCCTATACGATAGGTCTTTGAATCCCATTGATTTCCGTTCATATCAAGAGCATAAACGCTTACCGTATACAGGGGCTGGTCGCCGTAACCGTTTGGCCACCATATTTTCGGACCCTCGATCGAAAATTCAAGGGACGCATGATTGTTTTCAAGGATACTCGTAACAGCCGAAGGAATACCGTCGGGCGAAACCAGTTCAGCCTGGATAACATAGGTATCCGGACGGATGATCTCGGCATCAACATTGATCTCAAGAACGACTCTTTTCTTTTCGTGATGCTGTATTATCTCCACCTCATCAAGCTTTATAAGGCTGTATCCTATAAGATCTATGCTCCGCCAGATGCCGCAGTCCGGTATCTGGGCTCCCCAGTCCCAGCCAAACATGCAATGCGCTTTTCGGATATACTGGTTTCCCTTCATACAGCCCACGGGTGTATAATGAATTTCCTTATTAAAGCCGGGGCGATAATTTTCTATATAGTTGATCGGTGATTCTATCTCTATGGTTATGGTGTTACCATATTGACGAAGATAATCCTTTACATTGAAATAATATGTCCTGTGCATATTATCCGTGTGTCCGATCGGCATTTCATTGATATAGATGTGAGACAGGGTATCTATTCCCTTACAGCAAAGATATATCTTCTCCTGGCTCATCAGATCAGGTTCTACGTCAAAGCTTCTCGTATATATGAAATCATTCCTGAATATTTCCCTGGCCGCATATTCATTGGTCCCGAAATACGGATCCGGAACCCTGTGCTGGACAAGCAGCGCGGAAAGAACAGAACCCGGAACCCTTCCTTCCACATAGGTCTCGGAACCTTTTTCGTTTATCAGCCATTTACCGTTTAATGTCTGGAATATCATTCCCTTGATCCCCCTGAATTCTCAATGGACCGGTTCCGGCTTCTTTACAGAAGGAGATTTTGCCCTGAATCATTCAGAAATACTTTCTTCAGAGCCATGATTTTTCCAAAATGACCGGATATGATCCTGTTTATTAACTGTTCCGCACGGATTATATACCATTATCCGGACGTCAAAAGCCATAAGGCTCATCTTGCAAAGCCTGAATGCCGTCCGGGTTTTTAGCTTCCATAATGCCATATATTCACATGATAAAGAAAAACTTTGTCCTTTGCAATGTATTTTTAAATTGCATTAAAGAGATTTTTGTTGTATTATACATAAAGTAAACTGACAGCTCATTTTTATACTTTTTATTCACGGTATCAAATATGTCAGCCTGTCCGTTTTTTCAGCTGAAAGAAATCGTTTTTCGTTTCTTTCATGTCTTCACACATTATTTTATATAAATCCCCAATATGAGATTGATACAAAAATATGAACCGCAATAAAAGCATGCCTGTTTAACGGCAGATAATAATGTAACGAGGAGAATAGTCATGAAGGACTACAAAAATATGTCACGGGAGGAACTTCTTTCTCTCAAAGATCAATTAACCGGTGAATACGAGGCCATAAAGCAAAAGGGATTAAGCCTTAACATGGCAAGGGGAAAGCCCTCTCCGTCTCAGCTCGATCTTTCCATGGGAATGTTAGACGCCGTAAACTCAGGATCCGATGTGAAAGCAAACGACGGGCTTGATTGCAGAAATTACGGGGAAATGGACGGTATTTATGAAGCAAAAAAGCTTCTGGGCGATATGATAGGAGCCTGCCCGGAAAACGTTATAGTCTGCGGCAATGCTTCCCTTCCGATAATGTATGACACCGTAGCAAGATCTATGCTTTCAGGCGTAAACGGAATGACTCCCTGGTCTAAGCTCGACAGGGTCAGGTTCCTCTGTCCCGTACCGGGCTATGACAGACATTTTGCCATTACCGAAAACTTCGGAATAGAAATGATAAACATTCCGATGGACGATAACGGCCCGGATATGAAGCTTGTAAAGGAATACGCGGAAAACGACGAAACGATAAAAGGTATCTGGTGCGTCCCTAAATATTCCAATCCGACCGGGATCACATATTCGGACGAGGTTGTAAAAGCCTTTGCAAACCTTAAGCCAAAAGCCCACGATTTCAGGATCTACTGGGATAATGCTTATGCCGTTCATGATCTTTATGATAACGGAGGTGACAAGCTTCTTAATATCCTTGAGGAATGTTCAAAGGCCGGCAATGAAGATCTGGTATACGAATTCTGTTCTACCAGCAAGATATCCTTTGCGGGGAGTGGCATAGCGGGAGTTGCCACCTCAAAGGCAAATCTGGAATGGATAAAAAAGTCTATGATGATACAGACCATCGGATACGACAAAATAAACCAGCTCAGGCATGTCCTGCACTTTAAGGATCTTAACGGCATCAGGAAACGGATGACCGAACACGCATCAATAACGCGTCCAAAATTCGAGGCCGTATATGAATGTTTTGAAAGGGAGCTTGCAGGTCTTGGTATCGGCACCTGGACTAAGCCTAACGGAGGTTATTTTATTTCCTTTAATGCTCTGCCCGGCTGCGCAAAGGATATAGTGGCAAGGTGCAGGGAAGCAGGGATGATCACTACCGGTGCCGGCGCGACCTATCCTTACAAAAAAGATCCCGAAGATAAAAACATAAGGATAGCCCCGACTTTTCCCTCGCTATCAGAAATTAAAACAGCCTCCGAGGTTTTCGCATTGTGCGTAAAGCTTTCAAGCATAGATAAGTTTTTATCCGATCAGGAATTATAATATACAGTCCTTTCATTACAGGAGAATCAAATGGAACGAGAAAAATATGAATCACTAAGCCTTGCAGCGCTTCGGGACATAGCTAAAGCCCGGGAGATCAAAAATGTAACCGCGAAGAAAAAAAGCGTCCTCATAGACGAGATGATGGAATTAGATGCCAAAGAGGAAACGGCGAATGCTGCAAAGCCTGCTTCAAAGCCCGCACCCGTAAGGAAAAATACAAAACCCTCGCCGGAAGCATCTGAACCTAAGGAAGGAACCGAGCAGGGTGAGGTTTCCCAGAAATATCCGGGAGATTCCGCAAAGGAAGTCCAGGTGACCGAAATATCCGATGAAAAGAAGATACTGGACAGCGGAATAGAAGTAAGCGGCCTTTTGGAGGTTCTTAGCGACGGTTACGGTTTTATCAGAAGCGACAACTATATGCCCGGAGAAGATGATGTATATGTCGCTCCAAGCCAGATAAGGAGATTTTCATTAAAAACAGGTGATATTGTATGTGGAAATATGCGCATCCGTTCTACAAATGATAAATTCGGCGCACTTCTTTTCGTCAAATCAATAAACGGGATCAAGCCGGAGAACATGGGGAAGAGAGTCAATTTTGAAGATCTGACGCCCATTTTCCCCGATGAAAGGCTGAGGCTCGAGACCCCGATGGGACCGGTCTCCATGAGGATTATGGATCTTATGTCGCCCGTCGGCAAGGGTCAGAGAGGAATGATCGTATCTCCTCCTAAAGCAGGAAAGACCACGCTTTTAAAGGATGTCGCAAGGTCGATCACAAAAAACAATCCGGAAATGCACCTGATAATCCTCCTTATAGATGAACGTCCGGAAGAGGTTACCGATATCAAAGAGGCTATAGAAGGAGATCAGGTCGAGGTCATTTATTCTACCTTTGACGAGCTTCCCGAGCATCACAAAAGGGTATCCGAAATGGTTATTGAAAGGGCCAAGAGACTTGTAGAATACGGAAAGGATGTCACTATCCTGCTTGACAGCATCACAAGGCTTACCAGGGCATATAACCTGACCGTTCCACCGAGCGGGAGAACTCTTTCAGGAGGTCTTGATCCGGCTGCGCTCCATATGCCCAAGCGTTTCTTCGGAGCCGCCAGAAACATGCGGGAAGGAGGAAGCCTGACTATTTTAGCTACCGCCCTTATTGATACAGGCAGCAAGATGGATGACGTTGTATATGAGGAATTTAAAGGAACCGGAAACATGGAGATGGTGCTAGACCGTAAACTCTCGGAGAAACGTATCTTTCCCGCCATTGATATACCCAAGTCGAGCACGAGGCGGGAAGACCTGCTTCTTACACAGACAGAGCTTGAAGCAACCAACATAATCCGAAAGGCATTAAACGGCCTGAAAGCTGATGAAGCAGTGGAAAAAGTCCTGGAGATATTTGCCCACACCAAGAGTAACCGTGAATTTGTGGAAATAGTGAAAAAAAGATTTATCGTGTAGATCTGTTTACAGCAGTTTCTGCATAAGAGCTTTGTATATTTCCTGGTTGTTCCTCTCCCAGTTTAAGCAAACTGACTCGGCTGACTCGGCACTCGGAACCGACACCCTTATGGTCATGAGCTCGGAATTCTTCTCTCTTGCTGTCAGCTCTGCTATATAATCACCCGATACACCCTTATAGTAATTGGACTGTATGGATACTTCGTTTTTTAGATCGTATTCTTTTTCGAGAAGATAGTCATCTATCTCCTTCTTTATCTCCGGTTTTATTCTGCTCGGAAACAGGACAAGTATTTTCCTGCCTTCATCCGTAAGCTCTAAATGCGACCTGTTCCGCTTTGTCTGGGATTTTATGAAGCCGGTATCGATCATCTCGTTTATGACCTCGTTCACAGTAAAGTAATCCGTATACTCCCTGCTCAGCATAAAATCATAGATCTGGGTCTTTGAAACCGGTTGGTCCGCTCTTTCGAGCATATAAAGGATCATAAATTTATAAAGAATATTTAACTCCGAAAGATTTTCCCTGCTCCCCTTCATGTTATCCTCTTTTATGGCTCTGCAAAGATCTATAATCTGTTTCATATGATCCGGTATTTTAAGCACCTGATACGCGTCCGGAGCCAAAAGCCGTCAATACAGCCTGAACGCCGTCAGGACTCCGGACACCTGTATCATATCATATTTTATCAAACCCGCATAGCTCTCATGGCATTCAGTATCGCTATGACCGCGACACCTACGTCGGCAAAGACCGCAGCCCACATCGAAGCGATCCCAAAAGCGGCAAGGATAAGGATCAGAACCTTTACTCCTATCGCAAAAACAATATTTTCCTTTACTATCCTCAGTGTCTTCTTTGATATTTTCACAGCCTCTATAAGTTTTGACGGCTCATCTGTCATAAGGACTATATCAGAAGCCTCGATAGCGGCATCTGACCCAACGCCTCCCATGGCGACCCCGATATCCGCCCTCGCAAGAACCGGCGCATCATTTATCCCGTCCCCCACAAAGACCAGCTTATTTCCGTTCTGTTCTTTATTCAAAAGCTTCTCCGTTATATCCACCTTATCCGACGGAAGCAGCTCCGAATATACCATGTCAATCCCAAGCTTATGTGACACGGCATCTGCCGAATTTTTTCTGTCTCCGGTTAGCATAACTATCGTTATCGAAAGTTCTTTAAGCCCCTTTATGCATTTTTCGGAGTCCTGCCTTATCTCATCCGAGATCACGATCCTGCCGGCATACTTTCCGGAAAGCGCAAGAAAGACACATGTTCCTTCCCCGTTGTATTCATCTGCCTTCTCCATGTTTACCTTCTCTGAATCCATAAGCTTTCTGTTTCCGCAAAGCACCGTGCTGTTATCGATAACAGCTGCTATTCCTTTTCCGGACAGTTCTTTTATGCTATCCGGTTCTATCCTTGTGGCAGCTTCGCTGTCATAGGCCCCTTTCTCTATGGCCGCATCTGTAATGGAAAGGGCTATGGGGTGGTTTGAGTAGCTTTCAGCCAGGGACGCAAGCTTAAGCAGCCTGAGCTCCGCCTCATCCCTGCTTCCACTCTCTGAAATAAAGCTTTCCGACGGAACAATATCCGAGACCTTAAAAACCCCCTTTGTAAGAGTCCCGGTCTTGTCAAAAACCACGGTATCCGCCTGTGCCAGAGCTTCGAGATAGTTGCTTCCTTTAACCAGTATTCCTTTTGATGACGCTCCGCCGATCCCTCCGAAGAAGGAGAGTGGGATTGATATTACAAGAGCACACGGACAGGAGATAACAAGAAAGGAAAGAGCCCTGTATATCCAGACAGAGGGATTTCCAAAAAGGAGGGAGGGTATGACCGCCAGACAGACAGCACAGGCCACTACAGCCGGAGTATAGTATCTGGCAAATTTGGTAATGAAGTTCTCGGATTCTGCCTTTCGTGAAGAAGCATTCTCCACAAGCTCGAGGATCCTTGAAACTGTGGATTCCGAAAAAGTTTTTGTCACCCTCGCTTCCAATACCCCGTCCTTAACTATGCATCCGCTTATGATGTCATCGCCTGCGCGCGCAGTCCTCGGGACAGATTCCCCGGTTATTGCCATAGTATCGACAAGCGATTCTCCCTTGACGACGATCCCGTCAAGAGGAACCCTCTCTCCGGGTTTGATCACTATGATATCGCCCTCTTTAACCTCCTCGGGAGAAACCTCGACCGTGACTTCATCCTTCTTTAGATTTGCCGAGTCCGGCCTTATATCCATAAGCGATGCTATAGACTTGCGGGATCTGTTTACGGCATAGTCCTGGAAAAACTCTCCTATCTCGTAAAACAGCATAACACCTGCCGCTTCGCTCATCTCATTTATAAGGAAAGCTCCCAGGGAAGCGATGAGCATAAGAAAGTTTTCATCAAATACCTGACCGTTTTTTATATTCCTGACTGCTTTCTTTATTACATCCTGGCCGGTAACCAGATAGGATGCCAGGAATAAGATAACCTGGATATTATGGTCTTCTATAAGGCCGAAATGCTCTACACATACAGCCAGAATAAATAGTAAAGCGCCGCAGACTATACGGTTACGGCGCTTTTTCTGTTTCTTCGTCATGCCGGGACTACCTCTACATCCGGTTCCACTTTGCTTATGGCTTTTTCAACTTCTTTGAATATCCTGTCAAAGTTTTCATCCTGTGCATCAAGAACCATCTTCTTGGTCATAAACGTAATGCTGCAATCATTGACCCCCGATATTTTTTTGATGCTTTCCTGCATTTTAGCCGCACAGTTCGCGCAATCAAGTTCCTCGAGAATGTAAGTTTTTTTCATGATCTGCCTCCATAAATCTATTATTTTTTTAATGCTATTCCTCGATATGTTCAAGCCCCTGGCTTAAGATGCTGATAATATGACCATCCGAAAGCATATAGAAAACTGTTTTTCCGTCCCTTCTGCTCCTCACCAGACCCGCCTGCTTTAATATCCTGAGCTGATGCGATATCGCAGACTGTGTCATGGACAAAGCCTCGGCTATATCACAGACACACATTTCCCCATAAAGCAGGGCGCATAAGATCCTTATCCTGGTACAGTCACCGAACACTTTAAAAAAATCCGCAAGATCGAAAAGCTCCTCTTCCGGCGGGATCGTATTGTTAAGCTTTTCTACTAACTCCTTATGTTCCTTTAACCTGGAATGATCTTCCATACAGCAGAAATCATCCTTTTTTAAATCTAAAATGACAGTCTTCATAATACTTCGCACTTGTTTTTTCAATTCTTCACCGGTAGATCGACACCGGCAGAAATCTAATATAATGATGTGAAAGCCAGTGATATCAAGCGTGGTTCCATGCTTCGTACTTCCACTATGATATTGTATCATATGAGCATTTGTTCATATGTTTGTTTTAATATATACCCTCCTGACATATATGTCAAGAGGGCATAGTATATTTTTCAGCTATTTTTCAAAAAAGCGTTGCATGATTTTCCGGGAGCTGCCGCATGACCTCCCGAAGCTGCATTGCACGGTCCTGTGGACAGTAACTGATCCGGCCGTTATTTCCCTAGATCATCTTTCTGATCCCCTTTGGATAATGATTCTTCATCACCCCCTGTGAAAGCTTACCGAAACCCAGGCTGAATCCGTCAACGCAGATGAGATACCACCCATTCTCCCCGTTATGGTTAAAGGTTAGGCCCCTGAGATAATCCTTAATTATCGTCCCATCCTCCTTTTCACTTTCTCCGGACTGTTTTTTTTGTTCCCCGTTATCCAGATACAGGCCCAGATTTACATATCTCTTCACCTGATCAGGCTTCAGGGCAAGCGCCAACGCATGAGAAGGCTCAAATCTGTTTTTCCGGCTTGTTCCGAGATGAAGTCCCGGCCTTAAAACCTTGAACCCCTTAAGCTCCGGAGTACCTTCCGGAGCCAGATAAAGATTGTCTCCGAATCTTAAAAGGATTTTTCCGGACAGATCCTTCTTCTTTATTCCAAGAGCCGGAGATACCTCCTTTAACGTATTATCCGCAAAATCCCAAAAATCCGGAACATCCCCGGGAAACAGCGATGTCTGTGGTTTTATTCGAAAATCTCTGCGGTTTCCGTTCATGCCATGGTTCTTTTTTTCAAGAACGGCCGCAAAGTGGCCTTCTCCTTCCGAGAGATGCGGATACAGTCTTTTACTCTCCGTCAGTTCATATTCCGGATGCCTTACAAGGAAATCCTCTATTACCTCCTCATTTTCCTCTTTCGAGAATGTACATGTGGAATACACGAGTTTTCCGCCCTCTTTCAGCATATCCGCGCTGCAGCACAGGATCTCTTTCTGTCTTTTCGCACACATCCTTACATTTTCCATGCTCCACTCTGAAATAGCATTTTCATTTTTCCGAAACATCCCTTCTCCGGAACAGGGGGCATCCACCAGGATACGGTCAAAAAATCCGGGGAATCTCCCTGAAAGCTTATCTGGTGTTTCATTTAATACTACTGCATTTCTGACAGCCATGCGTTCAATGTTCCCGGAAAGCACCTTTGCTCTCTCAGGATGGATCTCATTGCACACAAGCAGGCCTCTTCCCTGCATCCTGGCAGCGATCTGGGAGGACTTTCCTCCCGGAGCGGCGCAAAGATCCAGGATCTTCATACCGGTCGGGTCAATATCCATAAGGTTTACCGGAAGCATGGCGCTCGGCTCCTGGATATAGTAGACTCCGGCATCATGATAAGGGCTTACTCCCGGCTCATCCTCTTTTTCATAATAGAATCCTAACTCCTCCCAGTTTACTCTTCTTAGATGAAAAAAAGGAGCCAGTTCACTCCTGTTAAGGAAAAGATCAACCAGCTCCCCTTTATCGCCCTTCAGCGCATTAAGCCTGAGCGCACGGGTATTTTCATTTTCATAGCTTCCAAGGAACGCTTCAAATCCGTCCTTCAAAAGCTCCTTCATCTGCTTCAGATAATCCTTCGGTAAAGAATCCATAGCCTCACAGATCCTGTTCAGCGCTTTGTATCATAGTATACAGGCACTTCATAGTTTTCAATCTGGGACAGCATTTCCGGACTGTATTCATCAAGCTGCGGATTAACTGTATTGATTCCCTGTCCGGCAGGCATAAATCCCTCCGGAACATATTCCTGTACTCCTTCAGCCATCATTGTATCCTGAAGCATTATCGTCTCTTCATCATCCGGAGTATGATCCGTTTCCCTGTCTACATCATCTTCTGCAGGACTCTCATTCTTCTTTCCGAACAGACCCGAGAAGAACGATTTTTTCTTAGGTTTCTTCTCCTTCTTATTCTCCGTATCTTTATTATCCTGCCTGCCGGCTTTTTCTGCCTTTCCGAGCTCTTCCTTAATATACTCGTTCGTAAATGCATTCCTGTATGCAAGGATCTCATTTACAGGCATTTCCTGGGTGGCGCCGTTTACATCATAATTATTTACGGAATTATATAACTCGGCATAGGCGGCTGAATCATCCTCATACATGTCCGGGCCGTACATCTGCGATCCGGAATTCATAAACATCTGCCCGGCCTCATTATAAAACGGGTTGATATATCCTTCCTCCGGATAATAACCCTGTCCCATACCATATCCCATGGCAGACTCTTCATCAGGCATGAATCCGTAATAACCGTTTCCATAATCAGCCTGAGCTTCTATATTTATGGATGCGGGCTCATTTTCCGTATCCCCTGACTGGCTCTTCTCAGAGATACTTACGCTAAGCTCTTCTACCGCTTCCTCTAAACGCTTTGAATACAGGGCACTCAGGTCGATCATATCAGAGTCGGTCGTCTGTGGCACGACAGGATCAATACCGGCCTTTTCGCTGATTTCCGTTTTTTCCGCAACAACTGCATCCTGAACTTTCCCGCTTTTTGCCTCTGCATAGGCAGGCTCTGTTATCTCCAGAATATCAGGCCCAACCGTATCCCTTTCAGCGGATTGTGCTTTGCTGTCCGTTCCATTAACTGCGGCCGGATCAATTGTAACAGGCACATTAACATTATCAGCTGCCGTCATTACGGCCTTTTCATCCTGCTTTTCCTCTGATGTCTCTTTTGAGTCCGTGCGTACTGCATCCTGCTTTTGGGTATTTGCGCTCTTTAAGATCTCTTTTCTCTTTGAAACAGGTGCAGTTTTTACAGGATCTTCAGTTTTTACAGGATCTTCAAGTGTTACAGGATCACCAAGTTTTACTGGATCATCAGGTTTAGCGGTTTCCTCTTTAAGAACCTTTTTCTGTTTTTGGGGCTCTTCCCGTTTCTTCTCCTGTTTAGGCGGGACGGGTACTCCGAATACAGAGGTATCCTTAATGGCAAGTCTTTCCTCAAAGGATAATTCGGCCTGGGTTTTTACGGGTTTTCTTTCGGTTGCTTTATTAAGCTGTGTAGCAAGCTGGCTCAAAGACCGTACGGCACTCGTCTCCCTTTCTTTCTCACTTTCCCTCACCCTGACCGGCTGAGCGCCCGTTGTGATACGGTTTCCGTCACCCGGTTCCAGAGGCTTGATAAACGTAGTGCGTCGTACACCCGGTTTATATAAATGATCCCGCAACATAATAAGATACCTGGTAAATTCCATATTCATCTCATCAAGATCCGGTTCCTTTTCCTGCCTGAACCTGTCCTTGATAAACCCTTCAGACATCCAGCTTATCATATTGATGACTCTGTTGATATCAACAAACTCATCAAACCTGCCCATATCTGCCTGTCTGTATATGGAATTATAGGTATCTCTCAGTACATCCCGGTCATCCCCGATAGCCGCCAGGGCATCCGGATGATCTTCAAATCTGACGCTGTCAAGAAACTGCTGCATGTAAGGATAATTCCTCATTACCCTTGTCTTGACACTTTCTATTGTCCTCTGAATCTCAAAAAAATCCCTTTCATTCTTTTTGACTGACTGAGTCAACTCCAACATCATATATTTAACGCTATAGTCATAAATAAACTCATATGTACCTTTTTTTGACTCAAAATAATGAAACAGCAGTCCCTTAGATATTCCCGCTGTTTTCACGATGACGTCAGTGCTGGCATTTTTGTACCCGTTTTCAGTAAACACTTTTAAACAGGCATTGATGATAGCATCCTGCTTCTCCTTTTTTACATCAAAAAATTTCGGATTCATTCACTTTTCCCCCAAGATAAACACCCATTCAGAATCAGACTCTTAAGTCTTCCCGGGTAAACACCGGATAAACATTCTGCGAACAAAAAACCAATTAGACATCCGTAAAAATGTCTGACCGGTCTTTCTTTTTCGCCATCTGGTCCTGAATCGTAAACAAATCACAACGCTGATATGCTGATCGTCAGAAATGACCCCTCTATTTCTGACTACATCAGTCAAATCATATCACAGTTTACATAACCCGTCAACCTTTCGATGTAAATGATTTTTAATTTTTTTAATTATTTTTTTATTTTTTATTAATAATTCACGTCAGTGCCTGAAGTGCCTCATTCCCGTAAACACCATAGCTATGCCATATTCGTCTGCCTTATCTATGGACTCCTGATCCCTGATTGACCCGCCCGGCTGGATTATAGCGGTTATCCCCGCCTTATGAGCCTCCTCCACCGTATCAGGGAACGGAAAGAATGCATCGGATGCAAGCACCGCTCCGGAAAGAATATCGCCTCCTATCAATTCACGCGCATGGTCAATGCACTGCCTGGCCGCCCATACCCTGTTGACCTGCCCGGGACCTATTCCCACAGACTGTGTATTTTTGACCACGACGATCGCATTTGATTTTGTATACTTAACTATCCTCATGCCGAAACGCATGTCCTCAAGCTGCGCTTCAGTCGGCTTTGTCTTTGTTACCACCTTAAGTCCGGCCTCATCATAAAGCTCTGAATCAATGGTCTGTACAATGACTCCCCCGTTTACCTTCTTAAAGTCCAGTGCATCTTTATCCTGAGGAACGGAAATATCTTCTATCCTGAGGATCCTGAGATTCTTCTTCTCCATTAAAAGAGACAACGCATCATCTTCATAACAGGGTGCCGCCAAAACCTCTAAAAATACAGGTTTTACAGCTTCTGCAAATTTAAGCGTCACCTTTCTGTTGACAACCAGGATCCCTCCGTATATGGAAACCCTGTCCGCATTAAATGCTTTTTCCCAGGCCTTAAGCAGCGCCTCTTCCTCGGAAGGCGCAGAATCAACCACACATTCCCCGCCGGATATTCTCACTGAACCGACCCCGCAGGGATTTCCATGCTTGCAGGCCACCACCGTCGGATCGGTAAATTCCTTTAAAAGCTCAAGAGCGCCGTTGGTATCGTTAATGTTATTGAAGGAAAGTTCCTTTCCGTTTAACTGTTCGGCATATGCCAGCGATCCTCTCTTTTTTCCGATCTCCCTGTAGAATGCCGCCTTCTGATGCGGATTCTCCCCATAACGCATATCCTGGACCTTTTCATAGGTAAGGGTAAGGGTATCAGGCAGATCATGATCTCCTCTTTCCTTTTTAAGATAATCAGCGATCATGGCATCATAGGCCGCCGTGTGCATAAACACCTTCTGCATCAGATAGAGCCTGGTATCAGAACTGACTTCTCCCTCTCCCAGCTCTTTCAATACCGGTTCGTAATCGGAAGGATCCGTAAGTACGATGACGTCCTGATAATTTTTTGCGGCCGCCCTGAGCATAGACGGCCCGCCGATATCTATATTTTCAACAGCCTCCGCCCTTTCTACCCCATTCTTTAGTATTGTTTCCTTAAAGGGATACAGATTCACTACCACCATATCTATGGTATCTATTGACAGCTCGCTAAGCTGCCTCATATGCTCTTTATTCCCCCGCATCGCCAGGATACCGGCATGTATCCTCGGATGGAGAGTCTTGACCCTTCCATCAAGGCACTCGGCAAAGCCGGTAAGCTCGGAAACCTCCGTAACCTCTATTCCCTCCGACTTTAGCTTTTTATAGGTCCCGCCTGTAGATATCAGCTCTATATCAAGGTCTCTCAATTTTCTTGCAAATTCCACGATTCCCGTTTTGTCTGATACACTTATGAGCGCTCTCATCTATAATACCTCCTCTGAAATAGGAAATGATTCGGCCTGCCAAACCAGGCCGAATCGGCACAAACTAATGTTTGTGCCTAAGCACACGATCTGCTAGGCAGATCGGTGCAGATTAGGAAATGATTCGGCCTGCCAAACCAAGCCGAATCGGCACAAACTAATGTTTGTGCCTAAGCACCGATCTGCTAGGCAGATCGGTGCAGGCTATTCTGTGGCAGTTTCAGTCAGTATATATCTGTCCTCAAACTTCGAAACCTCCATAGGACGGTCAAAACAAAATCCCTGGATACCTCTTATCTTCATTTCGGAAACAGTACTAAGCAGTTCTTCATTTTCAACGCCTTCCGCAAGGAGCTTCATTCTTGAATTCTCGAAAAGTTCTCCCGAAGCCCTGACAAATGACTGTACAAAGGTATCCTGTTTTATTTTCGGGATAAGATCCTGCCCTATCTTAACATAGCTGACCGGCAGCTCCTTTACGCTTGCGAAGGAAAGACCGCCCGTCCCAAAATCATCGATCGAAATCTGACATCCCAGCTCCTTTATTTTGTCAAATATGGTTTTTAACCTTCCAAGCAGCTTAATGTCAACGCTGTCAGGTATTTCTATCACCATATTCTTCGGATTGGCCCCACTGTCCTTCAATATCCCGGAAAGGCTTTCCACGAAATCCTCCTGCTCTATCTCCTCACTGGAAAAGTTAACAAACATCTTAAAATACGGATGCCCGGATTCATTCCATTTCTTTAGCTTTTTACAGGCTTGCCCGAAAATGTATCTCCCTACAGGTATGATAATGCCATTCTGCCTTGCGTTTGAGAGAAACGATTTTGGCTCCATCATCCCGAGAGTCTTTGAATTCCATCTTAACAGGGCTTCCGCTCCGAAGCATTTGTTATTTTTCTTTATATCAATAAGCGGTTGGAAAAAAGTGACAAACTCCTTTATGAATTTTTCATCAACGGAAAGATCCTTCTTCCTCTCAGGAGTCTGTTCCGGTTTCTCCTCCTCTTCCTCTTTCTCTTCCTCTTTCTTTTCCTCTTGCTCTTGCTCTTCCTCTTCCTCTTTCTTTTCCTCTTGCTCTTCCTCTTTCTCTTCCTTTTCCTCTTCCTCTTTCTCTTCCTTTTCCTCTTTCCCTTCCTCTTTCTCTTCTTCTTCCTCTTTCTCTTCTTTCTCTTCCTCTTTTTCTTCCTCTTTCTCTTCCTCTTTTTCTTCCTCTTCAGGCAGTTCCGGGGGAACTCCCGGCACTTCTTCCAAAGAGGTATTTAAGACCTTGTCGTCTTTGCCGGGAACCGACTGAAAGAAAGAATAAAGGATCGCATATCTACCGTCTATCCATTTAATGACATTTCTGTGAAGATCAAACGTTTTGTTCAGAGCCTCATAATAAATCTGCGTATGAAGATCATTTTTGTCATCCTCTATCTGAAAAAGGCTCTCGAGGCTCCCGTTTTTTATTTCCTCGGAAAAATCCTCTTCCATCTTTTTATTGATAAAGATAACCTCGCCGTTTGCTTTGTCCTTTACAAGTATATAGCTTCCCACATTGTTCAGTATCACCTTAAGGGAGATATTGGAGGATGTAAGCGATTCCCTGCTCAGCCTCTTATCATAAATGCTCTGAAGCACCTTTCCGACATCCCCAAAGAACTTTATATCATCCCTTTCCCAGAGTCTCACGGGATCATTATCCGCAAAAATAAGATAAAGGCTGACTTTCTTTGCCTGTCTTCCCGAAAAAACAGGGAGCACAACAAAGCTGATTATTCCGAGAGACCCAAGCCATAGTCTGAAATCATAGTCTATCTCAGTCCTTGATGAAACCACCATCGGTTTCGACCCTACGAGCGACGCATATTTTAAAACCGTCTGCCTGTCAACCCTTTCTATTACAGGATCCGCATTTTCGCTTCTGTACCTGCCCCTGACATCAACCCTGCCCGCTTCCTTGTCCGGAGCTATAATATATGTATGGGATATCTTTTCGCATTTTCCGGAAACCGAAGCAAGCTCTTTACATATTTCATCGAAGCTCTCATCCGAATCTAAAAGCTCGACAATGCGAGTCATTGCATCTGTCCGGCTAAGGGCGGTTTCCAAAGCCCTTTCCCCCTCTTTAAGCTTTTCGGATTCAAGCTTTACGTTCTCTAAAATATATGAATTATCATAGATCCTGTTGTATATCTCCCTGAGAAAATCAAGGCCGCCTAAAAAAATGTTTTCATCTACTATCGACCTTATATTGAATATCGCATTCTCACCATCGGGATCATAATAAACAGCGCATACGATAAAGCATAATACAGGCTTATTCCCGGATTTAATGGCCACTGCCGCCAGCTTGAGATTCGAAAATTCAGTATTTTCCACGATCTGCTCCTCAAGCTTTGTAAGCATCACCCTGTTGTACAGATCCTCTATCTGATCTTTATTGAGGAGCCCCGCTATACGGTTAGTCTCGCGCATATCCCTGCCTGAGATATCCGTGATCTGGTTGCCCTTTTCGTCTATAGCAAACAAAAACAGACCGGAGACATCCGCAAAATAATCCTGATCCTTCTGCAGATGATTCCGATCTATGCCTGTAAGCTCGTTCATTCCGAAAGCATCATTACCCGCGTTCACCACATAGCCTCCCTAAACAACCCTCTATTAAAAGGAGTTTTTGCTACTGAAATATCTGATATATCCCTGCAGAGTCGAAGACTGTTATCTGGAAACCGCTCTGCTGCGGTTTGAGAATATCATAATTCCTATGATCGTTGACAGCAGGAGATATAAAAAGCCCAAAAAAACCGTAAGAGTGATATTCCTTGCCGGATCAGCCGGATACGGTATCAGGGAAAGCAGCTGTGTTACGAGAATGGTCCTTATCTTCCTGCAGACTTCTATTTTAAGCGGTTCTGCGGCAAGGAACATTATAACCCTCTCAAACACCACGGTCAGCAGAAAATATGACAGATAGGCTTCTTTTTTGTTTGGGAAAATGAATAAAAACATATTTCCTATTCCTATCCCGGAAAGCCATAAGGGTATGGCATATACCATCTTCTCTGTAAAATCCCTGATATCGTAAAAACTGATGCTCTTTTCGGAAATATGAAACAATAATGTCACGGACAGAAAACAAACAAGAGCCACTGCCATGAAAAAGAAGGCCAGGATAACAGATGCAAAGAGCTTTACAAGATACAGCTTTGCCGGAGGAATGTCATTATAAGCTTCATCACTCTTTTTCAGGGAAGGATGGACCCTTCCAAAAATAACATCTGCTATTATAATGCAGGAGTAGTACGGAACGAAAAAGCACCATGTCGCATACGTCATTATGTTGTAGGCGAAAGTACCTTCATTGCTTCCATAAATAAGCCGGAATGCCATTACGGCTATATTTGCCGTTACACACAGCAGGACTATTCCGATCAAATAGACCTTAAACAGCCTTCTTGCGCTTCCTCTTTTTAACTCATCTATTATCATGCTTCCCATACTTAAAGCTCAATCTGCCTCCGTATAAAAACGAAGAGTATTTTCGATTAAGGCTTAATTTGCCTCCGTATAATAATTAGGAGCTTCCTTTGTGATCTGGATATCATGAGGATGGCTTTCCTTAAGAGAGGCAGCCGATATCTTGACAAATCTTCCTTTTTCCTTAAGCTCCTCGATAGAGGGAGTCCCGCAGTATCCCATCCCTGAACGCAGACCGCCTATAAGCTGGAATATCGTATCCTCAACCGTCCCCTTATAAGCTACGCGCCCCTCTACTCCTTCAGGGACCAGTTTTTTGGCATCATTCTGGAAATACCTGTCCTTAGACCCGTTCTCCATAGCGGCAATAGATCCCATTCCTCTGTACACCTTATACTTACGGCCCTGATAGAGCTCAAAGGTTCCGGGTGATTCATCGCATCCCGCGAAAATACTTCCCATCATGCATACATTTGCACCCGCGGCAATGGCCTTGGTCATATCGCCGGAAAACTTGATCCCGCCATCTGCGATAATCGGTATATTATACTCTTTTGCAACGGAATATGAATCCATGATCGCCGAGATCTGTGGAACTCCTATGCCGGCAACCACTCTCGTTGTACAGATGGAACCGGGGCCTATACCCACCTTGACAGCATCGCATCCGGCCTCAATAAGCGCCCTTGTTCCCTCTCCCGTTGCCACATTACCTCCGATAAGCTGGAGATCCGGGAACTTTTCCTTTATCATCCTGGCACACTTAAGAACATTCTCGGAATGCCCGTGGGCGCTGTCAAGCACTATAACATCCACCTTCACATCCACAAGAGCCTCTACTCTCTCCAGAACATTTGCCGTGATCCCTACTCCTGCGCCGCACAAAAGCCTCCCCATGGAGTCCTTTGCGGAAAGCGGATATTTTATCTGCTTTTCTATATCCTTGATCGTTATAAGCCCTTTTAAGCAGTAATTGCCGTCAACTATCGGCAGTTTCTCCTTTCTGGCCTTTGCAAGGATATTCTTTGCCTCGTCGAGCGTTATGCCTTCTCTGGCCGTGATCAGGTTCTCAGAGGTCATGCACTCCTTTATCTTTTTGGAATAATCCGTTTCAAACTTGAGATCGCGGTTCGTTATTATCCCTACAAGTTTTTTGTTCTCACCTTCAGTGACAGGAACCCCTGAGATCCGAAACTTTGCCATAAGGTCGTCTGCATCCTTGAGCGTATGGTTCGGAGAAAGATATATCGGATCAGTTATGACACCGTTTTCTGAACGCTTAACCTTATCCACCTCATCTGCCTGGTCTTCAATGGACATGTTTTTATGGATGATCCCGATACCGCCCTGCCTGGCCATAGCTATTGCCATACGGTGCTCCGTAACGGTATCCATTCCGGCGCTCATCATCGGAATGTTAAGTTTTATCGAATTCGTAAGACTGGTAGTAATATCCACCTGGTTGCCGACCACATCAGAGTAACCCGGGATCAAAAGAACATCATCAAAAGTAATACCTTCCGAAACAATCTTCCCCATACAAAACCTCGCTTTCCCTGTAAATTATATTTAGATAAAAACGGTATGCTTTTATCTTTTCTCTCAAAGTCAGGCCATGTATCCTTACAGTTAAAAATCTCTCACCTTTCTCGGTGCTATAAGCTTTACTGCCTTTAACATATCCTCGTCAGGTTCGATCTTAACAAGCATTTCCGAGTTTTCGTCATGATAGGCAAGGTAATAGGCCTTATGTCCCTGCCCCTCTATCCCGGAACTATAGTCCTTTATCTTTACGTTTCTGTTCAGATATGAATCAAATTCATGCGATCCGGCCGGGGCTAAAAGCTCCATCTTGGTAAGGTCAAGGACAGTCTCCCTCTTTCTCTTCTGCTTGGACATGATCCTGTCGATCGTGATCTCTTTGTCAAGATACAGATATTCATACTCGATACTCAGCATCGGAAAGACAAAGTAAGCCGATAATGCCCCGATTATAACGGCTACAATAAGTAAGAACGGCATCCCTAAAAAGGAAAGGATAAAAAGCACGGCACACAGGGCTATCATCGCCGCCTTTATCAGAACACTGAACGGATTCGCTTTCCTTTCTACCAGGCATTCAACATAGGTATCGTTCATATTGCCTCCATTTAACACCAGCCTGACTCATCCATGAAATTAATTATCCGTTTCGTGAATGAGTTATTTAAACCGCCAAAAAGCATCCGGCTCCATTATATAGCCGATCATATAATACTATATCCCATAACGGATTTTAAATCCCATTACCCGGTACTGCGTTCCCGTGCTTTAAGCAAAACTTCACAGATCCTGTCCACCTCCGAAAGCTCAAGGTCCGCATATAACGGAAGCGTCAGAACCCTTTCGCTTATATCCCTTGCAACAGGAGTCTCGGAAGGATCGAACTTCTCCCTGTAGCATTCAAAGGCATTGGTCGCCGGATAAAAGTATTTCCGGCAAAAGATACCGTTTTCCTTAAGCGCTTCAAAAGCCACATCGCGGCCTATGCCAAATTCCTTTTCTTCAAATACCACCGGATAATAGGAATAATTTGCCGAAACGTCCTTCCGGGGCTTATTAAGTACAAGGCCCCTGATCCCAGAAAGATTCATATTGTATCTTTCACAGACTTTTCTTCTTTTTTCAAGCTCCCCGTCAAGATACCTAAGGTTACAGAGTCCCATGGCAGCGCAAAACTCGTTAAGTTTCGCGTTTGCTCCCGAAGCTTTCACCTCGTCGCTCTTACTTATTCCAAAATCTTTAAGAAGATAAACCTTTTCTCCGAACTCAGTCTCTTTGTCGCTGTAGCAAACCGCGCCGCCTTCTATGGTATTGAACACCTTCGTTGCATGAAAGCTGAAGCATGATGCATCCCCAAAAGTTCCTGCTCCTCTGCCCTTATATTTCACTCCGAAAGCATGTGCCGCGTCATAAATGACCTTAAGCCCGTATTTCTTTGAAATTCTGTCAATTTCTTCTACATTGCAAAGATTACCGTAAACATGCACCGGAAGGATCGCGCACGTGTTTCCGGTGATAAGCCCTTCCAGCTTCCCCGTATCCATGGTATAAGTTATTGGGTCTATATCACAGAAAACCGGGGTAAGACCGCATCTTACTATGGCATGCGTTGTTGATGCAAATGTAAAAGGAGTTGTTATAACCTCTCCTTTGAGAGAAAACGCCTGAAGCGAAAGCTCTATTGCAGAATGACCGTTCGTAAACAGCTCTATATTATCGACTTCCAGATACCTTCTGAGCTCTTCCCTGAGTCTTTCATGCTTCTCCCCCATATTGGTAAGCCAATGATTATCCCATATCGAGCGTATTTCTTCTATATAATCCTCAAAGGGCGGAAGCGACGATCTGGTAACTAAAATCTTATCATCCATATATTATAAGTTAAGAGCGGTTATCAGGAAACCTCACAAAGTTTTTGAACCGGTAAATTAAGAATAACTGTAAAAAATATGCTCCAAAAATCTTTGGGAACGAAAATTTCTCTCCTTCAGAATTTTTCGGCAATGGCGGATTTACGGATACAGTCATAAAAACCGCGTAAAGAACCGCAAGCTCCTTATATTTTGTCAAGTATAACAAAAAACAAATGCATAAGCAAGATTAAGCGGTTGCCCTTTATTATATATTTTATTATACTGAAGCAGGCCGTTTGGCGGCCTGTACATTATATGACCCTGCCCGGATCACGGAGGACGAAATGACTATTGAAAAAGAAGTAAGACAGATGCAGCGCGAAAAGTTCAGAAAAATGAGCACGAAAGAAAAATGCAGATATATCCTGGATTATTATAAATGGCATATTATAGTCTCCATATTCATACTGGCCGTCACCATCAGCCTGATAAAAGACATGCGGGCAAACAATCGTCCCTCTTATCTGAATATCCTCCTTATAAATACATCCCCCTCCTTCAATTCCGAGGACGAACTGACAGGTGATATCGCAGATTACTGCGATGTTGATCTCAATGAGTACAAAATCAGCGTGGATTCCTCCATGTTTTTAGAAGAAGATTCTTCATATTCCCCGTTTGCCATGGGCTCCGCCCAGAAATTCTTAGCCGTGTATGCGGCAGGGGAAGTTGACGTTATGATAGCTCCGGAATCTGTGATCGAAATGTATCTGAAAGCAAATATCTTTGAAGATCCCATGGAATTATTGGATGAAGAAGATATAGAAAGCCTTGAACAGGCAGGATGCACATTCTGTTATAAAAAGCTTAAGGATATGACAGATCCCGAAAACTGGGATGATTCTATGGAGAATAAGGATATATGTATAGGAATTACATTAAATAATAATAGCTATCTTAAAAAGATCGGAGCCTATAGTCCCGATGAAAATGGTAATATTACAGATGTTATTTTTACATTCTCAAGTGTCGTCGAGAATAAAGATAACGCTATAGCTTTTTTACGCATGATTACCAATCAAACGAATTTTTAATGGTTTCTTTCTGCCCTGCCGCATACAGACTTACCCGTTAAGAGAAAAGAATGTCCGTACAAATTACAGAGTTCTTAAAAAAACCCTGCTCAAGGCGTTTTTTCTATCGACCTGTTTAGTTCTCTAAACTCAGAAAGAGCCTTTCTTCCGATCCGGAATATTCTTTTCATGTTTATGGAATTTACCCCTCCCTGCCTTGGACGAAAGGTTATCGGAATATATTTTACTTTAAGGCCTTTCTTTTTATATATCACCGAAATAAGGACATTGGAAAGGAAATAGTCTTTGGGTATCAGACCGATGTATTTCTCAAGAGTAGAGGTTTTCATCAATCTGTAGGGTGTATTCGCATCAGCTACGGATACTTTGAAACACAGCCTGATCACCGCTTTTAAAACCTTTGTAACAAGCACTCTTAAGAATCCGTCCTGTCTCCCCTTACGGCTTCCTATGACCATGTCATAATTTTCACGTTCTTTCCAAAATCCCTCAAATTCTGAAGGAAGCGTCTGCCCGTCAGAGTCGGTCTGGAAGATATAATCAGCCCCGTTTTCCATGGCATAGCCATATCCATGCAGAAGAGTAGCCCCATGCCCGCTGTTTTGCTTTGTAAGAGCTTCCATAAACGGTCTTTCTTTCGAAAGCTCCTTAAGCTTTTCATATGTGGAATCCTTACTTCCGTCGTTGATGATCACAAGCCTTGAGCCCTCTCCCCCGTTATGGGAAAGGACCACCGGATACCAGTCATTTACAACCTCTTCAATATTATCCTCCTCATTATAGGCAGGTATAACAACATAAAGCTTTTCCATTTCCTCGTACGCATACTCCTTTATATTTATCCAGGGAAACACTGAAAAAACGCGTTTCCTTAGCCATAAGATGCGGCGCCGGTATGGGACCGGGACCTGATCCCCGCAAGAGCATCACTTATCCCTGTTTGGAAACAATATCAAAGATCCTGTTAAGGATCTTTATATTTTCTTTATCGCCGTATCGTTTAGCCGCGCTTCTAAAAACACTTTCATCATAGACAAACCGTCCGGGCTTCTGAATGAACAAAGCAACGGCCTCTTTAACAGCCTCAGCGCCCCTGTCCATATCGATCCTTACACCAAGGCCTTCTTCCAATGCCGATCCCACATTACCGAGATCACTTCCTATCACCGGTGTCCCTACTGAAAAAGCCTCTATCATGGTCATCGGAAGGCCTTCGTACCATTTACTGGGAAGCAGGAGAGCTTTTGCATTCGCCACCAGGCCGAGCATTTCATCGTGCTCCAGAAACCCTTTAAATATAACCTGTTTAAGTCCCTTCTCCCTGATATAGCCTTTACACCATCCGGTAAGCGGACCGGTCCCGCATAAATAGAGCAGGGGAGCCGTCTCCCCCATATTTTCCCAGGCATAAAGGATCTCTTTTACTCCTTTGGATTCATCAAGCCTTCCGGCATAAACAAAGCTAAGTTCTCTTTCCCCATAAGGGACAAAATCCCTCTCTGTTTTAGTGTAATTAGGCTTTATGAATACTCTTTCTTCTTTGACTCCCTGTAATAAAAGAAGCTTCTCTTTTCCGAACCCCGTAAGACAGATATAATTGATCCTGCCGTATATCCTGCGCCGTCTGTGGTACTTCATTGATAATACGCAGGCAAGCGTAAATACGAAGCTGTCCCTGTAGCATCTGTTAAGGACAGCGCATCCAAGTCCCTTATGCAGGCAGTCCTCACAGATATGCCCCTTCCTATAAAAAGTAGCCGCCGGACATAACAGCCGGAAATTGTGGATAGTCTGTATGACAGGAACCCCCAATTCAACGGCTGCATAGTATACCGACGGGCTTATCAGCATAAGAGTATTATGCACCATTATAATATCTATGGAATTATCCTTTATGAGCCTTGAAATCTCATTATATGTTCTTCTGGAATAAATGACGGATACAGGAAGAGTAAGCTTTTCAGATAACCTCATATCATTGAGTTCTTTATTGTGTCTTGTATACAAAAAGACTTTATGTCCCGCCTCTTCCAAAAGAACACTTTCATTTCTTACTACAACATCCTCTCCTCCCGGAATTCTGTAGTAATTGTGGACAATCAGAATATTCAACGAAAAAAGCTATGCCTCCTGTATTGGAAGTATCTGTCGTCTGTCCGGTTTCCGGAGCTGTTCATGCATAGTAAAGCTTAAGGACTACTGGATCATTTCCTTAAGTGCCGAAGCGGACATTGCTCCTACCTTCTTATCTGCAAGCTTTCCGTCCTTAAACAGTCCAAACATGGGGATACTGACTACATTATACTTTGCTGCCAGATCTCCCTCCTCGTCAACATTTACCTTACCAACCTTCACCTTGCCGTCAAACTCTTCCGCAAGCTTCTCCACAACAGGTCCCATCATTTTGCAGGGTCCGCACCAGGGAGCCCAGAAGTCTACCAGGACCGGGATATCAGAATTTAAAACCTCAGCTTCAAAGTTATTCTCTGTCAAATGTAATTCCGCCATAACAACCTCCTGATCATCATAAATTGCCACCAAACCGTAACGAGTCGTTGTACTCATATCGATTATATCTTAACATATTTTGTTCACTGCCGCCATATATTTCGTTCAATTCAGAATATGCTTATTTTCCCGTCCCTGACGCTTCATCAACCCATTTCCTTAAGTTTACTGCCGCTTCGTATTCCACCGTTCTGTCAGGGCTAAAATAAAAATTCTCCGCAGACTTTTCAGGGATTTCTTTATTCCACTCGTCTCTCAGCATAAGCCCCGGATGGAACAGTATCTCTAACGTCCTGTCATCGCTGAAAGCTTTGTCCACAACCTGATCTATCAGTTTTTCTATCCTGTAAGAATCCATCCTTCCGCTCATAATAAGACCCCAAAGATACATGCCTTTCCTTTCGGATCCGGATCTTCTTCCATACGAATCAATCTTATATGAATAAAAATTCAGGATGAGGTTTTTGATAAGATTTACCTTCTTATAGGTTTTAAACAATGAAGTCTCCGAAAGAAAAGGTCTTAACGGCTCCTTTGAGTTTCTTATATACTCCACCTCATACCCGTTTTCCTCTATCACTTCGGTAAGTGCGTCCCATACCACGGGAATATGATGTGTATGCTGATGACTGTCGATTCTTATCTTTTTTTGCCTGCAGGGAATTCCCGCATTTTTTGCAGTATCAATACATTCCTTTATGGAGTCCCAGCACTTGTTGACCTGGGCGGTCAATTCTTTTTTTAACCCTGTTTTTACGTCTTTTCTTTTAAACGGATCATAAGAAGAAAGCCACAGGCTCCCCCAACTGTCATTGACCGGAGAGGTTTTGTTCCCGGTACTCTCTGAAAGCCTGATTCCTTCAACAAGATCTAAATGAACGGAACAAAGCGGAAGGAACGGCAGGGTTCTGATCTCCTCTTTAAGCATCTCCATACACCGTTCATAACAGCTCATGTTCGGGACTATACTTATACTGTCAAGAACCCCTTCTTTCATCAGCTTTAGCATATCCTTAGAAGTATTCACACTCAGAGCATAATCATCCGCATGAATATCGATCTCGCTCCTGCCCATTTATCACTCCTCCCAATTGCCGCTAAAGCGGTATATCATTAAGCTGGTTTTTATATCGGATCTTTCGGTACAGCTTCCTCTTCCTGCTCCCCGTCGTCTATATTCTTCCATATCACATTATCGATGAGATAATTCGGCCGGTGCTTCGTCTCCATATAGATCTTACCGATGTATTCCCCGATAACGCCAAGGGATATAAGGACCACTCCCGCCGATATAAGGAGCACGATAAGCAGCGTCGTATATCCCGGAACGTTTCTCCCTAAAGCCCAGTCTACAATACTGATGATACCGAGCAAAAGACTTAAAAACACCGCAATGCATCCGGTAGCTCCTATGATATGAAGGGGCGTAGTGCTGAATGAAGTTATCCCGTCAAGAGCCAGTGTAAGCATTTTCTTCAGAGTATATTTTGAAGTCCCTGCCTCTCTTTCCTTCACATCAAAATAAACGATATCCGACGGAAAATTCATAGAAGGTATCAGCCCCCTCAAAAACAGGTTCACTTCATGGTAATCGGAAAGCGCATCCAAAGCCTTGCCTGAGATAAGCCTGTAATCAGCATGGTTGGGGATAACATTGCTTCCCATGGCTCTCATAAGCTTATAATAAAGGGAAGCAGTCGTTTTCTTAAAAGCACCGTCGGTATTACGGTCATTCCTTACACCATATACAACCTCGCAGCCGTTCTTATAGCACTCAAGAAAATCATCCAGCGCCTCAATATCCTGCTGGAGGTCTGCATCTATGGTCACTACTATATCCGCTGAATTCTTTGCGGTCATCATTCCCGCAAGTATCGCGTTCTGATGCCCTTTATTGCCGACAAGCTTTACCACGGAGATAAACGGGCAGTTGTCCGAAAGTTCCTTAAGAATTGCAAAAGTACCGTCCTTACTTCCATCGTCAACAAACAGGATCCTGCTCTTCTTATCGATAGCCGCCGACTTTTTGAGCCTTGAAAGCTTTCCTGAAAGTACCTCTGCGGTCTTCCTTATTATTTCCTCCTCATTATAACAGGGGACTACCAGAATAAGGACCGGCCTGCTTCTGTCGGTTAAACTGTTACTATGACCCGGTTCGTTCATAAATTTACCTTCCGCTATAATAGAATCTTTTTGCGGTTCCTCTCACGCGTTTCAGTATAGCATAAAATCATATACAAAAGAAGCACCTGATTTTGATCGATCAGGTGCCTCTTTATATACACTTAATACTCTATCGGTCGAGCATCCCGATTTTTACATCATTCCGCCCATTCCGCCTCCTGCGGGCATTGCCGGAGTATCCTCCTTGATATTGGCTACTACCGACTCGGTCGTAAGCAGTGAAGATGCCACACTGGTCGCATTCTGAAGAGCGGCTCTCGAAACCTTTGCGGGGTCAAGTATTCCATCCTTAACCATATCCACGTACTCCTCGGTCAATGCATTGAATCCGATGCCGTTCTCAGACTCACGAACCTTATTTACGATCACGGATCCGTCATACCCGGCATTTGTCGCTATAAAGAACAGCGGAGCCTCTAAAGCCTTGCAAACTATCTTTGCTCCGGTCTTCTCATCGCCTTCGAGCTCCTCAACCAGCTTCTCGACATCCTTCTGAGCATGAACATATGCAGATCCGCCGCCTGCGATGATCCCCTCTTCCACAGCTGCTCTCGTAGCCGCCAGGGCATCCTCCATACGAAGCTTCGCTTCCTTCATCTCCGTTTCCGTCGCGGCGCCTACCCTTATGACCGCTACTCCGCCTGCCAGCTTGGCCAGCCTTTCCTGGAGCTTCTCCTTATCAAAATCAGAGGTCGTCTCTTCGATCTGGTTCTTAATCTGACTGATCCTTGCGTCGATAGCTTTCTTGTCGCCTTCGCCGTCAACGATAACCGTATTTTCCTTCTGAACTTTGACCGATTTGGCTCTTCCGAGCATATCCATGGTAGCTTCCTTAAGATCAAGTCCAAGGTCATCCGTGATAACCTGGCCGCCTGTAAGTATAGCTATATCTTCAAGCATTGCCTTTCTTCTGTCGCCATAGCCGGGAGCCTTAACGCCCACTACTGAGAAGGTTCCGCGCAGCTTATTGAGGATGAGCGTGGTAAGGGCCTCGCCTTCGATATCCTCTGCTATTATGAGAAGCTTTGAACCTGACTGAACGATCTGTTCAAGAATAGGAAGCAGCTCCTGAATATTTGATATCTTTTTATCCGTTATAAGGATATAAGGGTTCTCGAGTACAGCCTCCATCTTATCCATATCGGTAGCCATGTATGCCGAGATATAACCCCTGTCAAACTGCATTCCTTCCACAAGATCAAGCTCTGTGAGCATGGTCTTTGACTCTTCTATCGTAATGACTCCGTCCTTTGAAACCTTTTCCATTGCGTCCGCAACAAGATTTCCGACCTCGTCATCACCTGCCGAAATAGCCGCAACTCTTGCAATATGCTCTTTTCCGTTCACATTCGAGGACATACTCTTGATAGCTTTAAGTGCGGTTTCAGTTGCCTTCTTCATTCCTTTTCTCATAATGATGGGATTGGCGCCTGCCGCAAGGTTCTTAATGCCCTCATGAACCATTGCCTGGGCAAGAACGGTAGCTGTCGTGGTCCCGTCTCCGGCCGCATCATTAGTCTTCGTGGCAACTTCCTTTACAAGCTGTGCGCCCATATTTTCAAAAGCGTCTTCCAGCTCGATCTCTTTTGCTATAGTAACACCGTCGTTCGCAATAAGCGGTGTCCCGTATGATTTATCCAGAACTACGTTTCTTCCTTTAGGTCCCAATGTAACCCTAACAGTATCTGCCAGTTTGTTAACTCCTGCCTCAAGAGCCGATCTGGCTTCGGCTCCGAATTTAATTTCCTTTGCCATGATTTTCTACTCCTTTTTTATAATATATAAAAACAATCGATAATGAAAGCGCAGGCTTCTTTATTCAACTACTGCAAGAATATCACTCTGCTTAACGATGATATATTCCTCATCCTCAAGCTTGACGTCAGTCCCTGCATACTTTGAATAGATCACCTTCTGGCCTACTGAAACCTCCATCTTAACTTCCTTGCCATCAACAACGGTTCCCGGCCCCACAGCTATGATCTCAGCCTGCTGAGGCTTTTCCTTGCTGTTTCCGGGAAGAACGATGCCCGACTTTGTTGTTTCTTCAGCTTCAAGCTGTTTTAATACTACCCTGTCTCCAAGTGGTTTTAAAGTCATAATAATTGCCTCCTATGAAAATAGATATCTATATCTCTTTTTGTTAGCACTCAATTTGGTTGAGTGCTAATCAACGATAATAAAATACCACCGACATATTAATATGTCAAGTGATAATGAAAAATAAATCAAAAAAATGATCTGAAAGAAATGATAAAGAAAGTATATAAATGAATCAGAAGCGGATATACTAACTCACGCTGAGTGAATAAGAAAGCTCATCAAGACTTGTCTCAATTTCCCTTGTTACCGGCTGGCTCCACCCGGCATTGGAAAGCGTAACCGAATACATGCAGGGAAGCAGGGGCTGTATCACGGCTGACTGTCCGGAGTTCACTATCTGGTCGCCGAATCCCGGAACGGAGACCGTAGTGTCATCATATGACATATTTACAGTAAACTTGATCACCGGAAGAACAATAATATATGCGGAATCATTAACCGCCGAAAAGCTTTCGTCTTTTATCCTGCTTATAAAATCGCCTCTCTTGCCGGCGTTAGCAGACATATATTCGACAAAATGACTCACGACAGACTGGGGATAGCCCTTAAGATCGCCATAATCGTCCTTGTATGCAAGCTTCATACCCACAAAATCATGATCATTTGCAGCCAGAGCGGTTTCAATCTGGGTCACCAGCTCTTCATGTGATGCGGCCTCGGTATATCCTTCCATGCCCTGACCGCCGTCCAAGATCATTGAGGCTCCGGTCTGTGTCACGGTTTCTCCCGCATCAGGTTCATTTGTAGTTATGATCGTACCGGCATCATCCGCTGGCTGCGCAGAGGAATCATCTGCCGAAATTGCCGAAGGATCCGTTTTCTCCGTCTCTCCGTCCTCATCATAACCAAGTACGTAATTATCTAACAGCTCCACCATTATACCGTCTATGGTCGGTGAATTAACCAGGATATCCCTTTCGGCATACAGTTTTTTCTCAACCTTCCCGGAAAAAGAAGGCCCTCTGCTTGCCTTAACGGAAGCAGAGTCACCGCCTGACTCTGAGCCTTTGAAACTCCCCCCTAACAGATATACGACAACGGCTGTCAGAAGGCACGCTAAAAGAATACCCAGAAAGATGATATTTACTGTCTCGGTAAAATCCATCCCAAAAGAGCGTTCTATAACCTCAGGCTTCTGGTCTTTTCTGGAACCTGCATTATAGGTTTTATTATTTGTAGTGTTCAGATTCAGCTGCATAGGTTCATTATATACTTAAGGGCTTTGGTTTTCAAGTTCGGGCTTTTTGCTCTGACAACTTTACGGCCTGTCAGATCCATCGGACAGCAGGCGCATGCCCCTGCGCTTAACGGCAGCTTATGCTCTCCTTTAAATAAGTGGAATATATGATCTTCTCACCGACATTCTGACCGAGAAGGATACTTAATGCCCTGGCATAAAGATCAAGCTGGAGCTCATACCTTTTTATAAGCTCCTCCGGTCCATTGACCCGATCGGTCTTATAATCGACCACCACTATCTTACCGTCTTCAATGAAATACGCATCTATTATCCCCTGTATGATTTTTCCGTCAAGCTCTATCACGAACGGACGTTCCCTGAAGAGCGCCCCTTTCCGCCCTGCCTCACTCATTCTCAATGCAAGCGGGCTGTTAACAAATTCCTCGATCTCAGATACTTTAACAGAATCGGCAAGCCTTTTTTCAATGCGTCCTTTGGATACGGCGTCATCAATAAATCCGATCAGCTCATTTCTGTCACGGGTCTTGAAATCCCACAGCTCAAAGATCCGGTGTACGGCTGTCCCATGTTCCGTCCCTGAGGATACTGGCTGATCCGAAACAAACCGAGGTATCGGAGGGCTTTGTTCATCTTTCTGCGGAAACATTTCGATCGTCTCTTCAGGTGATCCGTTTTCCCTGATCAGGGCTTCTTCCTGCTTCATTTTCTTAAGCTCGGTAACGGAAACCTTGACATAGGTATCGAAATCATTCTTTGGCTCATATCTGAAGTCAAGCTTTTCCCGGATACCGTTTATGAACTCAAGATCTTCCCCTGACGCTCCTGTTATATGATCCGCCATTCCTTCCGCTATCTCTTTAAGGCAGAGATATGCCTCATTCTTTAAAAGCTCTCCCCTTACCCTTTCTCTAACCATCTCACCACTGGATACGATCCGTTTTTTCACAGTCAGAAGCCCGGATGTTTGATCAGCATAAAATAACAGATCCAGAAACGAATCTGAAGTATTGCATCTGAACTTCAGTTCTTCCTTTTCAATATCTTTGACCGATGCGGTCAAGATCAGCTTTTCCCGGGCCCTTGTCATGGCAACATATAATACGCGCATTTCCTCAGCCCTTAATTCACGGATGCTCTTTTGGATCAGTGCCTCCCTTATGATAGTAGAAGCCCTGGTTCTTTTCTTTGCATCGACAAAATATGTGCCTATACCGAGTTCTGCATCAAAAACGGCTATACTCCTCTGGTCACTGTAATTATAGGTCTTTGCCATGCCGGATACGAAGCATACGGGAAATTCAAGACCTTTGCTTTTATGTATCGTCATTATCCTTACAACATCATCATTCTCGTCTAAATTATTTGCCTCCCCGTAATCCACCTCATATTTATTTAAAAGATCTATATATCTGATAAACTGGAAAAGGCCCTTATAACTGGTTTTTCCATAGTCGTCCGCCTTTTTTAGGAGCATTTCGAGATTTGAAAACCTGGCTTTTCCATTATCCATAGACAGAACATATGCTCCGTATTCTCCGTCTATGATCTCCTTAAGTATATCGTATACAGGCATATAACCTGCCATTTTCCTGTACCGGTCAAGTTCCCCCAAAAAAATCCCTGCCCCGGAATTTTCCTTCATGCCGGCAGCAAGAAGCGCATCATAGAGACAGCCCTCCTCCGATTGAGCCCTTATGACCGCAAGCTCTTCATCATCCATTCTTCCAAAAGGGCCTTTCATAACAGCCGCAAGCGGAATATCCTGCCTGGGATTATCGATGACTCTGAGATAATCAAGGAGAAGCGCCACCTCATATGCTTCAAAATACCCGGTGGTGCCTGATATGTGAGCCGGGATCCCCGCCTCTTCAAGAACCTTTTTAAATATATCGTCCCATCCCCTTGCACTTCTTAAAAGGATCACAATATCGCCGTATCTGACCGGCCTGTAAATACCTCTGTCTTTATCAAAAACGCAAAAACCGTCCATCAATTCTTTAATCCTGTCCGCTATAAGACCCGCTTCCAGTTCTTTAAGATCCGTTTCGCCCTCTCCCCTGTCCGCTATCAGAAGTTCGGTCACGTTACTTATGCCGTATTTTTCCGGAGATTTTTCAACACTGTCATAATAACAGGCCCCGTATCTGAGTTTTGCATCCTCATTATATTCAAGCCCCGCACTGTTCTTATTCATAACGGTAAAGAACAGCTCATTGACCGTATCGATAATATCTCTCCTGCTTCTGAAATTTTCACTGAGATCTATCCTCTGCTCCTTTGAATCGTCTTTGGAATATCTGTTGTATTTCTCTGTGAAAATATCCGGCCTGGCAAGCCTGAAAGCGTAAATGCTCTGTTTTACATCCCCCACCATGAAGAGATTATCCCCTCTGGAAAGTGCTTTCAGAAGGTATTCCTGAACCAGGTTCGTATCCTGATATTCATCTACGTATATTTCTTCATAGAGCTCTCTGTACTGTGCGCCGACCGTATCCGGATTTTCATAAAGCACTCTGATCGCTAAATGCTCCATATCGGCATAGTCAATAATATTAGCCTCCCTCTTCTTTTTGGAATATCGCTCAATATATTTTCCGGTCAGGTCGACAAGCGCCTCAATTACCGGAATGAGCCGTACTATCTTAGTTCTTTCTTTCTCTGTGTCAAAGCAGGCATATTTCTCCTTCAGTTTATTGATCCTGTTCTTATATTGATCCCTTCGGGTTTTCAGATAATTCTTTTCTTTCTCGGAAGCCTTGTCCTGATTCTTTCCTCCCCTGCCAAGCCTTATAAACTCCACATTTCGTAATTCCTCCATAAAGGCTGTAAGCGAACCGGCATTAGTCAGCCTGTCAACCTGAGACATATCCGAGTCTATTGCAGCCACATATTGGGATAATCCCTCTGTTTCCAGGCAAAAATCCCTGAGCCTCTCTATCCCCTTCTTTAACTCAGCCGCTTCGTCAACAAGCCCGCGAAGATATTCTTTTACGATATCCAGAGATTCAATATCATCACAGTCCCCGAAAGATTTATACGTTTCAGCGCATTTATCAAGCCATGCTTCATAATCGGGATGACTCATTGAAAAGTCATACAGCCTGTCAAGGATTTCCTCTATAGCCATATCAGTTTTTCCCGGGGCTATCGATTCTGTCATTTTCAAAAAGGTTTCATCACCCTGTTCATAGGCTTCCTCCAAAATCTCGGAAAGAGAATCCTTCCTTAATAATTTTGCCTCTCCCTCATCAGCCGTTTTAAAATCCGGCGAAAGAGAAGCCTCATTGAAGTGGTTTTTTAACACGCTTAAGCAAAATCCGTGAACCGTGGTGATCATGGCATTATGCACAAGAGCGGATTGCTTCCTCAGATTTGAGTCAAACGGATCGAGCCGTTTTCTCTCGTCAATAGCTTCTATGATCTTTTCCTTCATTTGAGCGGCCGCTGCGTTTGTAAAGGTCATGATAAGCATTCTGTCTATATCGACAGGCTTATTTTTATCAAGTACTCTTCTGATGATCCTTTCCACTAAAACAGCGGTTTTCCCGGATCCTGCGGCAGCAGAGACCAACAGATTCCGGTCTTTAAGCTCTATAGCTTTCTTCTGGCCATCGGTAAACCTTACCTTACCCATCCTGTGACCCTCCTGATAGAGATATTTTCTCCCTCATCTTTGCCAACAGCTCTTCCCTTCCCGCTTTCGGTTTTTCCTTAGCGTCCCCTTCCCGGACCGATCTGGCGCATATATTACCGAACTTACAATAAGCACATACCGAATCCTCGCCTCTGTCCGGTCTTATTTCTATGTTCCCGTCAAGTATCTCCCTGCCCATCTCGGCTATTTTTAAGTTAACGAACCCGGATATTGTATGAAAATCCTGTGTGCTCACTACAGCGGAATCCGCATAGAAAGCTTCATTCTTTGTAAGACGCACCGGGATAATATCAGAGTTTGAATGTGAATCAGCATTCAGCTCCGAATCTATAAGCTTATATATCTCTTCGTCAGAATTAACGATCCCGCTCATCCTGAGTTCTTTGTTTATAAGTCCGTCTAACTCGTCACTCTCAGTACCGTCATAGTCTACAACGGGATCATCGATCCGATAATAAAAGAAACCCGCAGGAATTATATTTTTCTTCTTGTTTTCACCATCTTTTCCGGAGCAGTACTCTGAAGCAGCGTACAAATATACCGGAAGCTGTATATCCGTTCCGTCATAAACCGAACTTAAGTCAAATGATTTACTTCCGGATTTATAATCTATAACCTTTATATACACATTTTCCCCATCCTCGCAGACATCTATACGGTCTATCCTCCCGGTCAGGTTGAGTTTTTCAGCTTCCGTCAGTTTATATTCCATTGAGATACTGCCGGCATCATTTCCAAAGGGGAGTTCAAAGTACTTTGGCTCAAATCTCCCTTTTTTCAGATGCACTGACAAAGTATCCACGCTTCTTCTTGCAAATCTTCTTATTCTTTCTTTCATATATGCTGAGCGGTGATCAGCATATAAAGAGCCGTATTTACCGCTCCCTACAGCCCTCTCGACTGCCTCATCAATGATTTCATATCTCATTTCCTGTGTAACGTCATTCCAGTTAAGATTCTTCTCTCTTAAGAGCCTTCCATAGTACATCAAAGCATCGTGGAAAAGGCTTCCGAGATTCCTCGCATCAAAAACAAATTCTTCCCTTTCCTTAAGCTTCAAACCATAAATCAGGAAATGCGAATACGCACATTCTGCATATTTTTCCAGACGGGTAATCCCGCAACTGATCCCGGTGCCATATATAGCACCCGCTATTGCCCTGTTTATCTTACTTTCAAACCTGTTCGGTCCCTTGCTGAATGCTGCATCAAGAAGATGTTTTAATGCCATATCATTATAGTTATTTAATTTATATATGTTGAAAAGCTTAAGATATTTAATTTCGAAGGATTTTCGGTTTTTTCCGGGATCTTTACCAAATCTCTGACAAAATTCACGAATTTCCGAACACAGAGCTCTATATGCCGTTTTTTCATTAACTATGCGGTCTTCAAGGTCCTGACCCTTTAAGTCAAAACGCAGTTTTGGAAACATATCGCATATTATTTTTATCAGATATGAGGGCTTTACGGAGCCGCCGCTTTCACTGATCCTTGAAAAAGATATATAAAGCCTTTCGGATGGTTTTGTAAGCATCATATACAGGTAAAGCCTCTGAGTGTAGGCTTGCTGTCGAAGGCTCGGAGCCATGCTTATCCCGTCCTCGTTTTCCGAAAGGAATTCTCTGTCAATATCTGAGATCAGGCCTCCTTTCGTACCTGTTCCCGGAATGATCCCGTCGTTTGCGCCCACTACGAAAAGTGCTTTAATATTCTTCAGCCTGCTTCTGGTTATATCACCTATCTGTACATAGTCATGGGTTTTAGGCACCACACCGATCCTGATCTCGGAAAATCCGGCATCCAAAAGGCCTGAATATTCCCTGATATCTGTTTCCTCGTCTCCGAGAAGCTCAGTCATCTGATCTAAGAGCTCCATTACCCTTCCATATATCTGTGAAAGCTCCTTTGCCTTGATCTCATTCCCTTCTTCCGAAAGCTTTTTGGAAAGCCTGGTAAGCTTTCCGGCCGAATCGTTCTTAACTATAAAATCATATAGTGCCCGTGTTATCCTCCCGGCAGGGAATTTAGTTCCCGCGGAAAATCCACGATCATTATCATCCTTTCCGGTAAGAGCCTTTTCAAATTCGCGGAAAGGCTCTATTATCTCCTTCCTGTCAGCCTCAAGCCGGGAAAGCTCTTCCTCTGATATGCTGCCGCTCCTTTTTATAAATCGCTCATGCCATCTTTTCCTCCCTCTTATACCCTGGCTTATAATATAGTTATCGAGTCTGTCTATCCGTTCCATTGGCAGGTCTGTCATATACGACCTTAAATAGCGGATGATCGAGGGATATGAATAATTATCGGAAACTACGGACAGGATGGCTTTAAGATATTCCGTAAAGGGATTTAAAAGTATCGGAATACTCTTATCAATAAAGAACGGGATATCATATTGGGTGAATATGCGCCCGCATACATTCATATACGAATCTATATCACCTGTTATTACAGCAATCTCATGATATGCATAGTTATTTTTTCTGACTAATTCATTGATCAGTATTGCCGTCTTTGTTATCTCATCGCTTCTGTTCAGCCCGGAATAGAGCCTGATATCATCAGAATCCTTCCCTTTATAGGGCGGACATTCGTCCCTGAAAAGAAATCTCTCCAAATGTATCAGTTTTGGATTTTTGACTTTTTCAGTCGATGCGTCAAATGCCTCTGTTTCCTGAGCCGGGGCCATTTCACATGCATCCGCCGCGTTAGCTCTTAAAAACCTTGCCGGAACGTCCTGGTCAATGGAAAAATCGGGCAGAATAAGGGCATCTGCATCTTTTGCAAGCTTTTTTAACGAATTTCCCATTTTTTTGCTCAAATAGAACAACTCATGTTGCTCTAAATTTTCTTTACCATTTATGCTGTTATTATCTATCAGAACCGTAACATTCACTTCAGGACAGTGTTCAAGGAGCGCTCTGATCACTTTTTCCTGAACCGGTGTAAACCCCGTAAAGCCATCGAATGAAATAACACTCGATTTTAACATTTCAGACTCGGGAATGCATGCGCTTACTTTAATGAGAAGCTCTTCCGCAGTTATAAGTCTTTCCTTTATAAAGTTCTCAAATGCGTTATATAACGTATGTAATTCTTTGAGTTTTGATGCCAGGAGAGGCCTTTTTTCGGCTCTTTTTATAAGCTTTTCTATTTCGGCTCCGCCTATTCCGTACTGCATAAATTCCGAAATAGCCGATTTGATCTCCGTAACATATCCAAGCTTTGCCGCATTAGCTCCGAGTATAGGAAGTTCATCCGAATATTGCGCCAAAAGCCTTCTTAATATCAGATTTTTACCCATATCGTCGATCAGAACTCCCTGGGCACTCTTAAATCCGACCTCCCCGAAAACCCGGTACGCCAGTCTTTTGAAGCTTAAAATATCTATATTCAGGATCCCGTGCTTCGGAGACAGTCTCAGAATATCCTTCTGAGTCTGGAGAGTAAACTGTTCCGGAACTATTATAATATAGTTCATGGCCGGATTTTTTTCGGCTTCTTCTATTATTTTACTGTAAAGCGAAAACGATTTTCCGCTCCCCGACCTTCCGGTCCATAACCTGAGTCCCATTGAAAATTCTCCTCTGTTTATGCGCCGATTTCGATGTAAATCGTACATTTAAGCCCGAACTTCAGTTTATGCAGATTCGATCATCCGATCGAATCATTTTCTCTATACAGGCCTCCTGTTTATCTATCAGATATAACCTCAAAAGCATCAGGGCACGGTCCTAAACGGAAAACAGCATGTCGCCATAACTCGGCAGAGGCCAGAGATCTTTTGCCGTATTATTCTCCATTTCATCAATATAACCTCTTAGCTCCTTCATTACCGGTATTATCCTGTCTTTGTAGAATACTGCGGTCGCAAGCTTATCATCATCCTCTCCGTTAGGCCCGGATATATCCTCGAGCAGTTTTTCAAGCTCGTTTACCTTTTTGTAAGCCTTGTCTTCAAGTCCGGAAAGCTTAACGATAAGGTCGGACTCCATATCGCATGAAATCCCGGGTATATGGCCGCTTTTTGCTATGCGCTGCTTCCTCTCCGCGCTTTCCAGAAGCTGTATGATATACCTGTTTACGGCCGGAAGTATTTCTTTTTTTGCCATATCCACGGCGGTAAGCCCTTCTATGTTGATAAGCTTCGAATAAGCCTCCAGTTCTATCTCATAACGTGATCTAACTTCGATTTCCGTAAAAATCCTATGTTCTTTAAATAACTTAAGGTTTTTTGGATCCAGATACTTTGGAAGCGCATCTACTGTGGTAGGAAGGTTTAAAAGCCCCCGTTTTGCGGCCTCCTCCTCCCATTCCCTGGAATATCCGTCTCCGTTGAATATGATCCTCCTGTGCTTCCTGATAGTCCGTTTCAATAGCTCATAGAGAGCATCTGTAAAGTCTTCAGCCTTTTCAAGCTCATCGGCAAACTGCTTAAGAGATTCGGCCACTATGGTATTGAGTATGGTATTTGGCCCGGAGACAGACATTGAGGATCCGCAGCTTCTGAATTCAAATTTGTTTCCCGTAAAAGCAAAAGGAGAAGTTCTGTTCCTGTCGGTAGTATCTTTCGGAAGCTTTGGCAATACATGAACCCCTATATCCATTTTTGAGGTGCCTCTTCCGCTGTATGACATACCGCTTTCTATAGATTTCAGTATGGCATCTAGATCGTCCCCCAGAAAAATAGACATTATCGCAGGAGGCGCCTCCAGAGCGCCCAGACGGTGGTCATTTCCCGCCGAGGCTATGGAAAGCCTCAGCAGGTCCTGATATTCGTCCACGGCCTTGATAATCGCAACGATAAAAAGAAGGAATTGCGCGTTCTCATGAGGGGATTTCCCCGGTTCGAGAAGATTTGTGCCATTATCCGTCACCATCGACCAGTTATTATGCTTACCGGAACCATTAACGCCCTCAAAAGGCTTTTCATGGAGCAGGCATATGAATTTATGCCTTTTTGCGACATTTTTCATAACCTCCATGGTGATCTGATTATGGTCTATGGCTATATTTGCAGTATCATAAATAGGGGCCATTTCATGCTGAGCGGGAGCCGCTTCATTGTGCTCGGTCTTGGACATGATCCCTAATTTCCAAAGTTCCTCGTTAAGCTCCTTCATGAAAGCCTGGACCCTCGGCTTGATAGCACCGAAATAATGGTCGTCAAGCTCCTGTCCCTTCGGTGGCCTGGTACCGAATAATGTGCGCCCGCAATAGATCAGGTCTTTTCTTCTTTCGTATAAAGACCTGTCTATCAGAAAATACTCCTGTTCAGGACCGACCGTAGTAACAACGCGCTTTACATCATTATTCCCGAAAAGCTTTAATATCCTGACCGCCTGTTCGCTGAGCGTTTCCATCGATCGTAAAAGAGGGGTCTTTTTATCAAGAGCCTCTCCCCCATACGAATAAAAAGCCGTTGGAATGCAAAGAACATCATCCTTTACAAACGCATAGCTTGTTGGGTCCCATGCGGTATAACCCCTGGCTTCGAATGTTGCTCTGAGCCCTCCGGAAGGGAAGCTTGACGCATCCGGCTCACCCTTTATCAACTCCTTGCCGGAAAACTCCATTATCACTCTTCCGTCATTCTGCGGTGAGATAAAACTGTCATGTTTTTCAGCTGTAACTCCCGTCAACGGCTGAAACCAGTGGGTATAGTGCGTGGCTCCTTTTTCAATTGCCCAGTCCTTCATGGCGATAGCTACCACATTTGCCACTGCGATATCCAGATCCCTGCCGTCCTCTATCGTCTTTTTCAGGGATCTGTAAATATCTTTCGGAAGCTTGTCACGCATTATCGCATCATTAAAAACCATGCTTCCGAATATCTCGGGAACATTACTTCTCATAATTTCCTCCGTTATTATTGTTTTTCGAATTAAATCATTATTTAACATTTTGAAATTTTCGACAAAGTTACTTTTTGTTAAATATTATTATATTAAAAGAATAACCCCGGAAATCCGCACCGTTACTACGTTTGCTGTTTTTAGCAACATGTCGTTATTTTATTTATTGACGGCTAAATTTCGATTAAACCCAATCAGAATACACCCTCAAACACAGTAACAGCCGTTCCGGTCATAAACACCGCATCAACGCTCCTATCCCATGTTATCGAAAGATCTCCTCCTTTCAGGTGAACGATAACATCAGTGTCTGTAAAGCCGTTCAAAACACTGGAAACCGCGGCAGCACAGGCTCCCGTGCCACATGCATAGGTTTCTCCGGTGCCTCTTTCCCACACCCTCATTCTAATGTTATTCCGGTCTATGATCTTTATAAATTCGACATTGGTTTTTCTGGGAAAGATTTTATGATTTTCTATCTTTGGTCCCTCTGCCATTAACGGAAAAGCATCTGGATCATCAACGTATATTACCGCATGAGGGTTCCCCATGGAAACGCATGTAATTTTGTAATTACTGCCGTCAATATCAAGAGGCATCATCAAACATAAATCTTTGGAATCAAAGTCAATATCACAGGATATTTTATCATCGTACTTTAAAGGCATTACCGGAATTTCAGCAGGTTTAAGTATTGGTTTGCCCATATTTACGGTCACACTGTCTATCACAGTTCCATCCTTACGCTTTCCGTATTTCAAACCGGAAAACCTGTTATACTCCTCCGTTTTGGGAACCATCTTAAGTTTTTTTATTGTTCCTGCCGAAATGACAGAAATATCGGTCTTGTCGGTAAAACCGTGATCATACAGAAGCTTTCCCACACAACGTATTCCGTTTCCACACATTTCCGACCTGCTGCCGTCTGCATTATACATCTCCATTTCACAATCAGCCTCGTCAGAGGGATTGACAAAGATAACACCATCTCCCCCTATCCCGAAATGCCTGTCGCTTAAGTTCCTTACAAGCTCAACCTTCAAATCATCGCCTATCTTCTGAGTAAAGGTCTCGATATAGATATAATCGTTCCCAATCCCATGCATTTTCGTAAACTTCATAAACTGATCTCCCTTAACTATAGTGAATCACAGATTTTCATTCAGTAATACGCCATCTGCGCCAGCCGCACTGATCCTGCAATAAAAAAAATATACATAGGCACGGCAAATCATAGTATTTTTCCGTTTGTTATAATAATCTGTTTTACATTAAACAAAAATATAACACGTCAATAATACAATATATAGTCCTCTGCCGCAAGGATAATAGCTATATATCGTATCCGTAACGTGCTATGTTTCATACAGGCATTAAAGCTTTTTTACAAGCTCCTTTAATTTTTCGGTATCAAAGCTGTAGGATTTATTACAGAACTGACATTTAACCTCAACCGGCTTTCCATCTTTTATCATATCCACAAGCTCTTCTTTTCCTACGCTTATCAGGACCTTTTCTATTCTTTCCGCCGAGCAGTTACATTTAAACCTCGCAGGCCTCGTATCCAGTATTTCCAGCCTGAACTCTGAAAGAACGCTTTTCAGCATATCCTCAGGAGACATACCGCTGTCAAGCATGGCAGTCGCACTCGGAACAGTCCTGAGATTTCCTTCAAGCTTATCAACGATCTCATCGGAAATTCCCGGCATCAGCTGAATAATGAAGCCTCCTGCCTGCTTCACAGTATTATTCTTTTCCATCAGCACGCCAAGGGAAACCGCCGAAGGCGTCTGCTCCGACACCGCATAGTAATAAGTAAGGTCATCCGCTATCTCACCGGTCTGCAGCTCAACCTGCCCTATATAAGGATCCTTAAGCCCAAGATCCTTTATCACGCTCAAAACGCCTTTTCCAACAGCTCCTCCAACATCAAGCTTCCCCATCCGATTAGGAGGAAGCATCACATCAGGAACCTTTACAAATCCTTTTACGTTTGCATCCGCATCCGCGGTGACCGTAATCCCTTTTACAGGACCATCTCCCCTTATCTGAAGAGTCAGCAGGTCTGTCGGATTTTTAAGCATAAGTCCCATCATGGCCCCGGCCGTCATAAGTCTCCCAAGAGCCGCCGTAGCAATGGGACTTGTATTATGGGCTTTTCTTGCATCCTCGCAAATCCCTCTCGTGCTTGCCGCATACGCCCTTATCTGCCCGTCTGCGGCTGTCGCTATAACAATGTGATCACTTTTATCCATCGATTCCCAAGCTCCATCATTATTATCTTTTCGCCATATTTATTTTATATTGTTATTGTATCGAACGTATGTTCTGTTGTCAACCCCGAATGATAAAACATGGCCATTCTTTCTAATCGTTTTCTGTCTCCACGCAGATAAAGCTATCTGTCAATTCATATTCTTTTTTGCAACAATGAAGATCCTCTCCGAAATATCTCCGGGCTCCCGTCGTTTTTCCATATCCAGATCAAAAGCATCAACAAGAATAAAGCCTGCCTCCTCAACAAACGCCGTCATATCTGTAAAGGAATAGCCACGCTGCAGATGGGTCTCGGAATGCTTTCTATATAGATCTTCAAAAAAGTTATCGTCACTTTCAAAAGTATTTAACTCTTCCTCTGGCTCATCCTTAAAATCGGAAAAATAAGAGTTTTTTATAAAAATCGTAAGATTATATTCATTTATCCCGGATTCCGCATCATAACTGTTTTCCCAGATAAAGCTTACATCGTCCCTGTCCTCGGCTATGGTCCTCGTTCCGATCACATTTCTATATTTATGATCAGTATTGAAGTCGAAAATAAAAAGGCCTCCGGGATATAAAAAATCAAAGACCCTTTTAAAGGTCTTTGCTACGTCTTCATCTTTAATCAGGTAATTAATACTGTCACAAAGACAGTAAACCGTTCCGACCGTGCTGTAAAGATCAAGCTCTCTCATATCCTGATTAAGGTAAAGTATTTCAGAACCGCTCCTATCCCTCTTTTCAACGGCAAC
>JAIKXO010000092.1 GCA_024684065.1 Lachnospiraceae bacterium | reverse complement strand
AGTCTTCTCACCTCGCTTGACCTGATAATCCGGGAAATAATCCAGGACATTTTCGTCAATGCTCTTAATAGCTTTCTTATCAACAGCAATTCCGGCCAATATTGCCATGACACCTTTAGTCACTGAATTGACATTGACAGGATCCTCCGGCTTAAATCCCCGCCAACTATCTTCATACGCAATTTTACTGCCTCTTACGGCACATATCTGGCAGATATTGTTCTCGTTTCCTTTACTTTCTGAAACGAATGTGTGTAGTTCTTCTGTATTCATTTAAAGTCTCCTCTTAGGTTAGATTCGGGCGTCCTGAGAAAAGGCTAATCGAATTAAAAATTCTTTTCAAGAAAAATCTTAATATATTTTGTACATTAAATTCCAAGAGAATTGAACTTACCATCGCCTTATCACGGCAAATTGAATTTGTTAGTCTACCGTCCCTGCTTTGAACTTTTTCACTCCTCTGCTAAGCCTGAGATGAATTACTGATTCTCTGCCTGTGCCGGGAAAAGCAGTTCCGGAATATGGATTCCTTTTTTTCCACCCATGTTGATGGCATCTGTACAGAACTTGCAGTAGCAGACGACCTTCTCCGTTGTAATCTGTTCACAGTGCTTCTGAAAATGTTTTACCTGCACCTCCGGCTCCATAGGTGTGAACATATGCGGAAACTGCTCTACATACCGTTTATGTGCGGGGACCGCATTGCTTTCTGTACAGGGCGAAAGCAGATTTGTGATACTTTTTCATGGTGTACGAAGACGGGAAACTACAGAGAAGGTAAAGGCTTCTTTGAAGAGGAATTCTTATGCGGTTCTTGCAGGCAAACATTTTGGGTTTAGGTTTTGGTATAAGCGTCTCATAGAGGCGCCTGGGGCTGAAGATCGCCCGCTGAGGAATGATATACCTCGGAGGCACAGGCAGAAGATAGTAACAGCAAGAAAGGTGAATAATATATTCAGAGCGTTCCTTCGGAGGCGCTCTGTTTTTTGAGAATTGTCGAATGAGATGGCTAAGGCTTTTGTTGAGAGGGTGTATGTCTGTTCGAATGAATCGGTTGAGATCCGGTGGAGATATGGGGATTTTGGGATGGGGACAGTTTGAATGGCAGAGACAGCGGGGAATAAGTATAGTATAATATTATGGAAACGTATTTATTTAATTCGTTCACCATAAATATCAGAGAGGACGGGATAGTGGAGCCCCCGACTCTGACTAGGGTATGTCAGATATTTCAGGGGCAAAAAACCCTTTCAATAGAGGAGTCATAACTTCAAGTTTCTTTGTAGGGATAATCTGGTTATAAAGAAGACCGAATTATCAAATTATCCGCCGGAAGAGCCGGGTTATATCTTGAAGATCTGTTTGTCCTTCCTAAGTATAGAGGAAAGGGCTATGGAAAAGCTGTGCTCAGGAAACTCGCCCAAATCACCATGGAAAGAGGATGCAGGAGACCGGAGTGGGCCTGCCTTGACCGGAATAAGCCGGGCATAGATTTTTATCGGTCGTTTTCTGCCGGGCCGATGAATGATTGGACGTCATACAGGCTTACGGGAGATACTTTGAAGAAGAATGGCGAGCGGGGATACAATAATATAGGGGGAAAATATGTTCAAGCATAATCTCGAAACGATTTTTAAACCGGAATCTCCTTTTAAGCTCTTTTTTGCTTCATTATTACTTTCGGGGCTGGGATATGGCATATACAAGGGGATATTGGACAATTATCTGGCAGAAATAGTCGCTATGACTGAATTTGACCGTGGGGTCACTGAGTTTTTCAGGGAGCTGCCTGGCCTGATGCTTGTATTTATACTGGCGGCTTTTTATAACTTTAGTGCAGAAAAGCTGTATAAGATCGGAGCGGTTATTATGCTGGCGGGAATGGGAATGATTGCGGCTGTACCCGCAACCCGGGTTCTTGTGACCCTATCCATCTTTGTGTATTCTCTGGGGGAGCATATCCAGCTCGGGATGAAGAATACGATCACGCTTGAGTATGCTGAGGAGAAAAAGGGCGGGACAGCGCTGGGATACCAGAATGCGGTTTACCAGATCGGTACGCTTTTCGGATTCCTTGTGATAATGGCGTGCTTTACACGTTTGTTTCAGAACAAGCCCTACAGAACCTTCTTTCTTATTTCGGCGCTACTTTTTGCCATAAGTCTTAGTGTAAGCCTGAAGCTGACAGGTAAGAGCGAGCTTAACAGGAACAGCAGCCGCTTTTACTTCAGGAAGAAATTCAGAAAATACTATATGCTGGAGATTTTCTACGGGGCAAGGAAGCAGGTGTTCTTTACCTTTGGGCCATATGTACTCATCCTGTTTTACGGAGCGGATGCGGCAAGGATATCCCTGCTGTTTGCAATTTCAGCCGTATCCGGTTATTTTTTCGCCCCGCTGGTTGGGAGGATCATAGACAGGTTCGGCTATAAGGCCGTCATGGTTACGGATACCCTGATCCTTGTGGTAGTCTGTTTCTTTTACGGTTTCGCCCACCATATATTCCCCAAGGATATAGCCTATGCCGTCTGCTGCGCGAATTATGTCCTGGATTCGATCATTTCGCTTGCGTCTATCGCCGCAAACGTATATGTTCAGGATATTTCCGACAGCAGTGACGAGATGCAGAAGACGATCTCTACCGGAGTTTCCGTGAACCATATGATCACTATCTTTATTGCCTTGTTCGGCGGGCTGATATGGCAGAAGCTGGGGATTGAAACGCTTTTCGTGCTGTCTGCTGTTCTTGGGCTTTGCAACAGCGCTTATGCGGCGACGATCAAAACAAAACGAGGAGAATGAAGGCATGAAACAGTATATAGTTGATGCATATACAAATAAGCCTTTTTCAGGAAATCCAGCGGCAGTATGCGTGGTGGACAAGTGGCCTTCGGAAGAGTATATGAAGAACCATGCCATGGAGAACAATAGAACGAAACAGCATTCATAGTGGGGGAGGAACGGAGGTATAATTTAAGGTGGTTTACACCCGGATCAGAGGTGGAGCTTTGCGGGCATGCAACGCTGGCATCATCTTTTGTGATTCTTAACTATGTGGATCCGCAAAGCGCCTGGAAGAACGCGCAGCGGAAATTTGGTTTGATCCAGTGTTTTAGGCTATATAAATTCAGCTTCCCAGGATATAAAAGAAATAGATATACTCAAGGTAGTCCTTTATTACTGCTCATGACGGAAAGGAGTTTACAGGATGTTTAAGGCCGAGATGGTCGCTCCGTGCGGTTTAGACTGTAATATTTGCTCACAGGCGCTTCTTACGACGGATCCCTGCCCCGGATGCAACGGACCGGATGAAAACAAGCCGGAATTCTGTGCGAAGCATTGCGGGATCATTCTCTGTGAAAAAAGGCACGAGAACGGATATAGGTTCTGTGATGAATGCCCTGATTATCCCTGCGATGATGTAATGGAGAAGGAGAACCGCTATACCAGCCGGTATCCGCACAGGGAATCGCCTCTTGCCAATCTGCGGATGATCAGGGGGAAGGGGATGGAGGCTTTTCTTGATCATGAACGAAAGAGCTGGACCTGTCCTGTGTGCGGAAATCCCTTCTCAGTGCATCACTGGGCCTGTGTCAGATGCGGGGCTGAATTGGGGAACTGACCGGCTTATGTTGCTTTGTCTTTATGCAGGCATGGAAAAGCTCAGTGCTGGAAATGGGGAATTGTGATTGAGGCGCATAAATACGGCGTTTATTCCGGAATGAATATAAAAGATGCATAAAAGAATATTCAGGCTACAAAGACTATGCAGAAGTTGATATCATTTCTGAAAAGGGACAGGATGATAATAAGTATACTGGAAAAAGTGCCTGTTTCAGATGTGTATCACAAAGATGAAAAGGTAATATTTCAGTCTAACAGGTCATGGGAATTATGAGGAGATTATTAAAAGCGGGAAGTATAATTGCCTTTGCGGTTATGTGCGTCACTTTAATGACAGGCTGCGGGGAGAGAAGTGCAGAGCGTAAGATTGAAAAAGAAGCAAGGTACTATATTGCAGATAAGTATGGCTTCAGACCCGAAACAACTGAAGTAGAACTCAGGCATGTGGGCGAACTGGAAGGCGTATGGCACAAAAAAGACGGCGGTACAGCCACGTGCGAGTATAATGGGCGTACGTTTAAGGTATATGTGAGTCTTGTAAACCCGGAGATCAGATACGATGATTATCTTTGGGATGATGTTGAGAAATATCTGGTTACGCTGTTTGAGAAGGATTTAGACTGTAAACAGATATATTTGTGGGAAACCTATGGAACGCCTGTATGTATGATACCGCAGGATGTAAAGACTGTAGAGGATGTGCTCACAAAGTGTGACAACTTACAGATATATGTGAGCACTTACGGACTGAACAGGGAAAGTGCCAAAGGGATAGATGTTTCAGGTTTTAGAAACGATACAGAGATCAATATCATTGATTGGACTTCGGAAGATTGCCTGAAAGATGAAGATTTAATGAGAGAAACCGTGGTGGGTTTGGAGTCCGGCACCTATACGAGTGGATTCGGTAAGATCAGATCATGGTATCGATACAGCGATGGAGATGTCAGCTCGTATGGAGATGGAGGGGATAAAGATGTTACATTACAGACTTATGACAATAGATGACTATGAAGCAGCATATGATCTTTGGATCAAATGAGGAAACGGGTTGAACAATAAAGATGACTCGCGCGAAGGAATTGAGAAATATCTTAAGCGAAATCCGAACACTTCTTATGTAGCTGTGCTTGACGGAAAGATTGTTGGTGTAATTCTGTGCGGGCATGACGGAAGAAGAGGAATAGTTCAGCATGCCTGCGTATCGCCGGATTGCAGGAGAATCGGAATAGGAAAGAAACTCGTTGATCTTGCGCTTGAAGCGCTTGAAAATGAAGGAATAAATAAGGTGCTCCTTGTTGCTTTTAAAAAGAACGAAGGAGGAAATGCCTTTTGGGAATCGCAGGGTTTTACTCTTCGTGAAGATTTGAATTACAGAAACAAGGCGCTTGTCGAAATGATTCGAATTGATCCGGATTATCTGAAGTGATCACGATCGCTTCCGGTAAAGATGCAGAGAATAAAGTCCATATAATGAACTTCCTGTCTCATATGCTCTTTTTACAGGATAAGCTTGGCACAATCAGCTGGTTTTATGCTATACTGATAGACGCGTAGTGATAAGGAAAAACTGATTTATTGGGTTTTTTCTTAAAAGGCAGATATCCCATGACAGCATTGATGTCCATGGACGGGATGCGGTTCCTTTCGTGACCGCCCCATCGCGGAAAAGGAGAAGTTATGTTCAAAAAATTTACAAATGCTTTGAAAACAAGCAGAGCGGCCCGCTTTGCCCTGATCGCGGTCATCGTTTTGTTTGTTTTG
>JAIKXO010000089.1 GCA_024684065.1 Lachnospiraceae bacterium | reverse complement strand
TCGCCGGTAGGCTTGTAATCTGAGTGTAATTCGAAGTTCATTTTTGCTAAATCCCTTCAAAAAAATTCATACTTTGACAGCTAAAAAAATAAACGGTACACCGTGTTGGAGTATACCATTTATTCTATGTTTTGTCCACGGCAGAGCCCGTCGCCACATCGCTGCAATGCCTTTAAATTCCGGCTTTTAGGAAGGCACTTGGCCGTATCTATCCTGACGACCGTATCGTATTTATCCGAATGTTCTTTTTTATCATTTGTTCATCTATTGTCTCCACCGAAACCGCCATTGCCATTCGGGGGCGCAGGATTGCCTCCTCCCTGAGCATTCCCACCATCTTGGGGTACAGGCATATCTCCATGATCACTGTGTCCCGGCTCTTCCATCCCGCCGTGCTGTCCCGGATCGTTCCCATCACCCGGATGTCCGCCTCCAAAATCGGCGTTATTATCAGGGGGAGTAGGAGCTTCGTCTGAACCGTGACTGCCATTATCATCCGGCGGAAGGGATGGATTTCCATTGTCTGTCGGAGGTGCCTGGACATCGTTACCCCTCTCGTTTTTTTCCTCAGATGGAGGTTCGTTATTATCGACCGGCTTACTGTCGCCTCCCTGCATTCCGTTATCTGACGGTTTATTGTTGTACTCTGTTTTTTCTTCCGGAGCTTTCCCTTCGGATCCGTTATCAGGGTTACTCTTTTCAGGGTTATTCATTTCAGGCTCATCTGTAACTATTTCAACAGATCTGCCCTCCTGGTCCGGTTGGTATGGTTTTTCTTTTTTCTCCCTGATCCTGTCATATTCATCTGCGATATCCTTTACGCTCTTTTCGTTCCATTTGCTTCTGTCTATTTCCTCATCGGATATATCATCAAGGCGGTCGACCATCATTTTCTTTCCGGCCGAAATACCCTGTTCATGCGCTTTTTTAAGCTCGTCATCCGATACCTTGGAAGATATCGGTTTAACCTTATCATGACGCGAAACAGCCTTGTCAAGCTTATCTACAAGCTCTTCCGTATGGACTTCAGCCTTCGTATTTGCTGTTACCACGACATAGTTTTCTTCATCCATAAAATAACCGGCCGCATCTATCTGATCTATCGTATTGTCTATGGCTGTTTCTATATCCCTATATTTAAGCTGTTTAACGTCAAGTGATGCCACTATATCGCTTCCGTCGTCATTGACTCCGCTTATGTTAAGAACCCTGTCAAACCTGTTTATCGAGTATTCTATAGAGGGATTGACATCAAGGCTTACAGTACCGTAAGGCTTAAGATAAGCATATGAACCGGTACCTGCTGTGAGCAGAAGTACAGCCGCTGCAGCTACCGCTGGCAGAAATCTTATTATGTTTGATCCCAAGTTCCTTTTTACCATGATCTCCTGGCCGATCTCATAGCTTTCATCTCTGACTCCGATTATGTCTCCGCTCTTTGTCATCACGGTCGCTTCGCCGTCTGTAATATCAAGAACTACTGCCTTCATGTTTTCCCTCCTTTCCCGCTTCTGGGATTTTTAAGGTCCCCCTGCATCTTTCCTTACATACTCCAAGTAGTCTGCAAGCAGGGGATATTCCCCGTTAAGTATGATCACTGCCATTATTATGTACCGTCGGTATCTGTCAAGAAGTTTGGCGGAAACCTTTGTTTCATCTATTATCTCCTTAGCAGGGAGCCTTCCTGTCTCTATAACAGCTTCCCGCACCTTGTGGTTATCCATTATATGCGTTATGGCCTTTGCACACTCCCGCTTGGTTTTTCCTGCCTTAGGTGAACATCCCTTAAGATTGCGGAATGTAAAGCCATATTTTTGTAGTTTGTCATTTACTTCCAATATCTCATCCTTAAGGCTTCTCTGTGTATTATCCATCTCCAGAGTCTGTGTGCTTTCCCTCGTTACGGCCTTAAGGACTTCACTATGTTCCTCGTAATCTCCCTCTCCGGTAAGCATCTCAGGGCTGTATGATATCTCTGCCTCATACTTCTTTTCACTCCTGAAATGATCTATCAACGCCCTGTCTATAACCACTCCGGCAAATCCGGCAAAATCACCCTTACTTGGTTCATAATTGTCTATAGCTTTGTTAAAAGCGGACAGGGCAACAGACCATTCATCATCACTCCTTGTTATAAACCTTCCGGTTGCCTTGGAAGCGATCTTCAGAATGGTCTGTTCATTATCACGGATGAATTCTTCTCTCTTTGATCCGTCTGATTTTGCA
>JAIKXO010000078.1 GCA_024684065.1 Lachnospiraceae bacterium | reverse complement strand
AGAGCAGTTCCGAAGGTCATGACCTTCTTCCGCTTCTTGCCTTCCTTCTCATAGACGAAGTTGCAGATGAACATATCCACAACCGTTCCGAGGCGAACAAGCTCCTTGAGCTTTCTTAAGACTGCGAGATACGCCTCCTCCTTAAACCAGTCGTCAGAGTCGAGAACCTTGAAAAAAGTCCCCTCCGCGTTCTTAAGTCCCGTATTTACCGCTTCGCCGTGGCCGCCGTTCTCCTGATGCACACACTTTACTATCGACGGATATTTCCGCGCGTATTCATCCCCGATCCTTGCGGTATCATCCTTCGAGCCGTCGTCAACGATGATGACCTCTACATCCTCCCCTCCGACAAGAAGGCAGTCTATGGCTCTCCTCATGTAGTCCTGGGAATTATAACAGGGAACAGCTATCGATAAAAGCTTCATAATATATAATCCTCAGCCGGACCGGGCTTACGCTCCGGTCCCCGACAGCTTATCTCAGCCTGTCGCTTTCGTATTTATTCTTGGTCTTTAAAAAATCGAGGATCTCCATATATCTGTCCTCAAGGTTTTCTCCCGTCAGCCTTATATCAAGCGCAACGGATATGGTATTGAGCATGTCCTCGGTCATCCTTTTTCTCATAAACATAAGGATGTCGATCTTCTTTTTTACCGATTTTTCATCAAGAAAAGCCTCTAAATCGGGATCGAGCAGGCTGTCAGGGTTCCTGTCATGGTCATAGATCTCCTTTTGATCGGAGACCTCCTCCTCTATAGCGCCATTCACATAGGCAGGCCTCTCCTCCACAGGCTTCGGTGTGTTATCTTCCGTTTCCTTTTCACTCTTTCCACCGTGGCTTTCCCCGGTAGCCAGCATGAACCTGTATTTCTGTCTCGCATTCGGATAGGCTTCCCTGTCAACCTCGCTCATAAAGGATTCAAGCGGTCTTGCATATACCTCCCCTCCCTCAAAAAGAGGACGGTATATAACGAGTTCTTCATCATACTCTGTATGTCTCGCTACCGCTATAACCTGGTAATACCTTCCCTTAAAATGCCTGTAAACCTCATGTTCCTTTGGTCTTTCCCTCATTTTTGTCCTCCGGGGCCAGGCATGGGCCGGATAAATATCCGGGCTCGTATCTGACCCGCCAATCAAGTTAGAAATTCTTTAGCTCTCAGACTTATACTCCTTACCGGCCAAGATCCTTTTCTCTGGCGTAAAAGAACGCCCACTGCTGCATTATCCCGCCAGCATCCTCGTATTTATCGAACGGATTTTTCCCATTATACTCTAATTCTATTATCCTTGCAATCCAGGTATCTATAGGTACGGAAGACGTCCGCCCGTAAGCATAGAGACACACGCAGTTTGAGACCTTGTCACCTACGCCCTGCACGCTTTTCAAGGTCTCAAACAGCTCTGTATCATTACAGGAGTTTAGTTTACATAAATCAAGTTCTCCGTTATTTACCCTTCTTATAGCGTCCAAAACATAGGGCGCTCTGTATCCAAGTTTACATAATCTTAAATCATCTTCTGTTGCGCGGGATAATTCCGAAGGCGTCGGAAAGAGATAGAGCTGCCCCTCTTCTTTGTCCGGAAAAAACGGTTCCTCTTCGGCTTGTTCCCCGCCGGCAGCCGGACAAACATCCGGTTTTACCTTTTTCCCGAACCTTTCGGCGATCATCTCAACGCTCCCGGAAATCGCCGGGATATTCTTCCTCTGTGAGATTATGAAGGTTATGAGCATCTCCCATGGATCCTGTCTTAGGATCCTGATCCCCTTCCCGAATTCCGAGGCCTGCTTAAGGAAGCGGTCTTCGGGCTCTATCCTCAGACGTATCCCTTCATAGCTTCTTCCCGCGTCGAAATAGGGAAGCCAGATATCCTCCCACTCCTCTTTATCCGCGCTTACCTCATATGACGCTCCGCCTGTATTTCTTATATACAGCACTTTGTTTTTATGAATAAACCTGAAGCTTCCGTCTGAAAGCTCCCTTACACGGAAGCACTGACCGCTGTCCTTTATCTTTTTCAGATCAAAATCGTCATGGAATTCTATCTTCATGTCCCTGTTATTTTCCTTTCTCCGCCGAAAACCGGATATTGCGGTGCTTTCTTCGCTCAGCCCGGGCTAAAGATATACCGCACTGCCTCTCACAGCTGATCCCCGCCGATACGCCTGAAATAACGGTTTCTAATATTCGTTGATCTTATCTTCGGAATCATCGGTCGAATTATCGATCTCCTTGATTACGACAAAATATGACACGGTATCATTCACCTTAACCTCCGCCCTTTCCCCGAGCTTTTTCCCGAGAATAGCCTTCCCTAACGGAGATTCTATACTGATAAGGCCGTTTAACGAATCAGTCCTCACTGTCGTAACAAGCTTGTATTTCTCGATCGTGCCGTCATCCTCGAATAAAATCGTTATCGTATTGTTTATCCCGACCTCGTCTTCTTTTGAGCTGTCATCAATGATGTGCGCGGTCTTTACCATCTTTTCAAGATACCTTATGCGGCTTTCATTCTTATTCTTCTCACGCTTAGCCGCATGATATTCGAAATTTTCGGAAAGATCCCCGTGGGCTCTGGCTTCCTTTACATCCTCGATAAGCTTTTCCCGAAGCGTTACCGTCCTGTATTCTATCTCATCCTCCATTTTTTTTATGTCGGATCTTGTCAGTCTGTCCCTCATTTCATATACTCCTCCATTGCCGAAAGAAGCTCCTCCTCCAGCGCATCCGCTTCCTTCTGTATTTCCGAGAGCTTCACATAGTCGCTTGCGTATTCCGGATTCTCAAGCTCGCTCTTTTTCCTGTTTAAAGCTTCCTCAAGCCGTTCTATCCTTTCCTCCAGCTTTTTCTGCTTCTTCTCCGCCTTGGATGCCTCTTTTCCCGCCTGATATGACAGCATCCCTTTTTTTATGTTAACCTCGTCCTGAGGATTTTCCGCTTTTCTTCCGCTGTTCTTATCATAGTTTTTATCGTTGATCTGATTTATGTCAACCGAAATGACGCTGCCCGAAAGAGCTATTCCGCTCCTGTCCGTCTCTCCCCGTCCCTGCGCGCTTTCCTTAAGCCTTTCCTGCTCCTCTGCATACTGTTCATATCCGAAGGGGTAAAGCCTGACGGCATCCTCTTCTATTGACAGAAGCCTTGTTGCAGTCTTTTTCATGAAGTACCTGTCGTGTGAGACATAGATCACCGTGCCTTCAAAGCCGTTTATCAGCTCCTCCAGCGTCTCTTTTCCCGCTATATCCATGTGGTTTGTCGGCTCATCAAGCACTAAGAGGTTAGGTCTCTTCATAAACAGCTTGCAAAGCGACAGCCTGACCTTCTCTCCACCCGAAAGCATGGATACTTCCTTGAAAACATCGTCCTTTGTAAAGAGAAAGCCTCCGAGAGCGTTTCTCACCTCGGTCTCGTTTAAAGAAGGGTATTCATCCCAGAAATCGTCTATCACTGTCTTGTCCGAGGTATACTGCGCCATCTGCTGGTCAAAATACCCGGTCTCGACGTTCGTTCCGTAGCGGAAGCTTCCCGAGATCGGCTTCACCGCCCCGACGATCGTCTTTATCAGGGTGGATTTTCCGAGGCCGTTCGCTCCTATGATCCCAAGCCTGTCTCCGCGCTTTACCTCGAAGGAAACGGTTGAGAGCACCCTGTCATACCCTATCGACAGCTCCTTTACAAAAAGGATATCCTTTCCCGGGATCACCCTTGGGGTATAATCCGCATGAAAAGAGCGTTCGTCAGGTTTCTCAGGGGCATCGATCTTTTCCATATGCTCAATGGCCTTTAGCTTCGATCTGGCCATGCTGACCTTCGTAGGCTTCCCCATAAACCTCTCGGCTATTGAGTTGAGCCTGTCTATCTCCTTAGCCTGCGCATTATATTCCTTCAGCTGTCTTTCGTAATCCTCCTTCTTCTGCCTGGCATAGTCCGTATAGTTACCGTTATACCTTTTAAGCCGGTGGTTCTCTATCTCATAGACCCCGGAAACGATCTTATCCAGAAACATCCTGTCATGGGACACGATAACCACGGAGCGCTTATAGTTTTTCAGATAACTCTCCAGCCACTCGATCGCGTCAATGTCAAGATGGTTCGTAGGTTCGTCAAGAAGAAGGATATCGGGCTTTGACAAAAGAAGCCTTATAAAGGCAAGCTTTGTCCTCTGCCCTCCGGAAAACTCGGAAAGCTTCTTATTTTTATCCTCCAAAGAGAATCCGAAGCTCCTTAGCATTGCGTCATACTCCTTTTCATAGTAGTAGCCGCCTATGTCGTTAAATTCCTCTTCAAGCCTTGTATATTCCGCGGAAAGCCTCTCTGAAGGGTCCTCTTCCATCTTTTTAACAAGCTCTGAAAGACGCTTCTTCATATCGATCACCCTTGAAAAGACCGTCCTTATCTCTTCATCAAGGGTCCTGTCGTCATTCTCAAAGGAAAGCTGTTTAAGATGCCCGATGGAAGGGTTCCCGGTCATTGCGATCTGTGAATTCACCCCGTCCTCATGTGTCAGGGAATATTCTCCCGAGATAAGCTTAAGAAGCGTAGTCTTCCCGCTCCCGTTCCTCCCGATCACCGCGAGCTTCTCATTTTTGTTCTTGATCTCGAAATTTATTCTGTTAAGTATGATATTTCCGGACAGCTCTACTGTCCCGTTCATTATTTTATATAACATGATCAAACTATTATCTGCGCCGATATGCACAGCAGATCGTGCGCTTTGGTTCAAACTATAATCTGAACCGTTCCGTCCGCTTTTCAGGCCGGATCATTTTCTTTCAGATGTCACGGTTTACACTGAACAGTTGTGGGCAAGGGCCTGCCGTTAAGCGCGACAGCTCATTTGAGAAGTATATCAAAATGTGACTCACAATGCAAAGAAAAAAACTCCACATACTCTGATCTGTGATATATGATGTAACCGGACCGGAGCTGTAAGCAAACGCATTTTGACATCACCATGGAACTATGATATATATAGGTAGTTAAACAGGTAATGATCCGATCTGAAGAGAATATTGTTTCCCGAAAGTCCACGGATCTTAAAAGGGTATATCGGATATTCAGGTTGAAAAACCTTTTCACAGAGGAGGAGCATAGATATGAATAAGGTACTTTTGTTTTATCCGCCCGGAGCGCTGTTCCAGAGGGGCGAGGACAGATGCCAGCAGAACATAGACGACGGTTCCGCCCAGGCCATGCGCGCCTGCAATGATCTGGGCTATGCGGCGGCTGTGCTTTTAAATAAGCATTATGAGGTAAAGCTTCGGGACTACCAGACCGAAGGGGCCTCCATGGAAGATCTTCATAAGGACTTAAGCGATTACAGGCCGGATCTCATAATGATGAGTATTACCAATACCACCATTTTCGATGACCTTAAGCTTATAAACGAGATAAAAGAGAAATATGATCCCGTGGTCGTTTTAAAGGGTGCTCTTTTTTACGCTCCCGAACAGGCCATGCTCGACCTTCTGGATCTTTCCCATGTAGATTACCTGATAGGGGGCGAGGTGGATTTCGCGATCGGAGGGGTGACCGATTACGCCCTGAGAAATGAAGGAAAGATCGAGGATGTGCTTTCTATCCTTTACAGGGATGAAAACGGAAAGTTTATCCCGACCGCTTTCCACACCTGGGGAGAGAACCTGGACGACCAGCCCTTCCCTGCAAGAGAGTTAATGAATAACGCTCTCTATAAAAGGCCGGATACCGACGAGCCCATGGCTACGATACAGACAGCGCGCGGCTGTCCGTCAAACTGTGTATTCTGTCTTACTCCGGAGATCTCGGGAAAGGCCGTGAGGTTCCGTTCTCCCGCAAATGTTCTTAAGGAAATGCAGGAATGCTATGAAAGGCACGGAATAAAGAACTTCTTCTTTAAGGCAGACACTTTTACCATCAATCCGAAATGGGTCCAGGAAATGTGCAGGCTCATAATCGAATCCCCGCTTCACGGAAAGATACAGTTTACCGCTAATTCCAGAGTCCGGCCCCTGAGCAGGGAGACGCTTGAACTTATGAAGGAAGCCGGGTGCTTCCTTGTCGCCTTCGGCTTTGAATCCGGTTCCAACGAGATCTTAAAGCTTATGAAGAAAGGCACCACTGCGGAAGAAAACCTTCAGGCCGCAAAATGGTGCCACGAGCTGAAGCTTCCCTTCTGGGGCTTTTTCGTGATAGGCTTCCCCTGGGAGACAAAGGAGCATATCATGGAAACCAAGAAGCTTATCATGAAAGCCGACCCCGACTTTATCGAGGTCACGATCGCTCTTCCGTTCTATGGGACACCTTTATATGATACCTGCAAGGAGAACAATCTGCTCGCGGAATCAGTGCTCGGCTCGGACTTTTTCCATTCCAGCATGAGCGGAACGATGCATCTTACGCTTGACGAAGTCATGAAGCTAAGGAAAAACATCCTGCTTTCGTTCTATTTACGGCCCAGATATATATTTAAGAAAATGGGTGAATGCATCACTCACCCCGGTGTATTTTTGAACTATTGCAAATACGGGATCAAGCTTGTGGTCAATCTTTTCAGGCATTAAACAACCTGATCGGAAGGGACTGTCCGGCATTTCCCGCACAACCCCGGAGCATTTCCGGGAGCGAAACTCAATGTTATGGATAATTTAAGCTGCTTTAGAAAAGGAATACAGGACGCTGTCCCGATAGCCTTAGGATACCTTGCGGTATCCTTTTCTCTTGGGATCGCCGCAAAAAACGCGGGCCTTTCCGCGCCCCTTGCTTCATTCGCGAGCCTTCTCTGTCTCGCGTCGGCAGGTGAATTCGCAGGCTTTACCCTTATCGCCGCCTCCGCCGGTTATATTGAGATGGCTGTAATGGAATTCGTCATCAACATCCGTTACATGCTCATGTCCTGCGCTATGAGCCAGAAGATCCCGCAGGAAACCTCACTCCCAAAGAGGCTCCTTTTAGGAATGACCCTGACCGATGAGATCTTCGGAATCTCCATAGCCTTTCCGGGAAAGCTCAACCCCTGTTATTCCTACGGCGCTGTCGCGGCAGCCGCCCCGGCATGGGCCATAGGAACCGGGCTCGGGGTAATGGTCGGGAACATTCTTCCTTATAATGTCGTTTCGGCTCTGAGCGTTGCCCTTTACGGCATGTTCATCGCCATAATAATCCCTCCGGCAAAGAAGAACCGGGTACTGTTTTTCCTCGTCCTTATATCCATGATCCTGAGCACGGTTTTTACATATCTTCCGCCCCTTTCGGAAATAGGCTCGGGCTTCAGGATCATAATACTCACCGTAGCGGTCTCTCTGGGAGCGGCTGTTTTGTTCCCTGTAAAAGAAGAGGAGCTAAGCGGTACGGAATGATATCTGTCTGCCGCTTCCGCTCTTTGGCAATTCCTGTTGATAAGATGATATTTTAAGGAAACCACTGATGGATCACAATAAACTCATTTACATTCTTATAATGGCCGGGGTAACCTATTTGATCAGGGTGATCCCTCTCACCCTGATAAGACGTGAGATAAAAAATCCGATCATCAGGTCCTTTCTGTTTTATGTGCCCTATGTCACGCTTTCGGTAATGACCTTCCCTGCCATAGTTTCAGCAACCGATTCACCCGTTGCGGGAGCCGCCGCCTTTGTGGCAGGAGTGCTCCTCGCCTGGTTTGGCATGCCTCTTTTGCAGGTCTCCATCATTTCCTGCGTTGTTGTGTTCCTGTTGGAGCTGTTTGTCTGAGAAATGAGCCAATGAGCCAATGAGCCGCTATGGGGTTCGTCAAAAACTACGGCCATTGTGGACTTTCACCACAGACTGACGGTATGCCCGTCATACTAAAAAACCCCGGCATCTTCCGGGGTTCTGCGATCATATTTTTGTATGCTTCGTTAATGGTTTACCGGGGAGGATTTTTAAGCGGCCGGACACCGGTCAGGTCTTTTATCACCTCTCCCGCGATAATGAGTCCTGCGACAGACGGAACAAAGGAAACAGATCCCGGAGTCCGCGGCTCCGCGTCAGTAAGCTTTATCGGTTCTTCCGTTGAATATACGACCTTGAGCGAATCTATCCCTCTCTTCTTAAGTTCCCTGCGCATGACCTTTGCAAGGGGACAGACCGAGGTCTCATAGATATCCGCCACCTTAAAGGCTGTCGGATCGAGCTTATTTCCCGCTCCCATTGCCGAGATCACGGGGACGCCTTCCCTTTTTGCCTTCTCGATGATGGCAAGCTTTCCGGTGACCGTATCTATAGCATCAACAACATAATCATATTCTGAAAAGTCAAACAGATCTTCCGTTTCCGGAAGGAAAAACACCCTGTGCGCATTGACCTTACACCGGGGATTTATGTCCTCTATCCTCTCCCTGAGCACGTCCACCTTGTATCTTCCCACAGTCTTCACGGAAGCGATTATCTGACGGTTGATATTTGAAAGACATATCTTATCGTTGTCTATAATATCAACCGAACCAAGCCCTGACCTGACAAGGCCCTCAACCACATAGCCTCCCACCCCTCCGACACCGAAAACGGCGACTCTTTTACCGGAGAGCTTTTCAACTGCCTCTTCACCTAAGAGTTTAACTGTCCGTGAAAACATGATCTTAACCCCTTACAGACCTTTGATCAGCGTTTCCTTAAAGCTCTGAATTTACGATATGCTCCCTGAGCTTTAAGATATACGGTGCCGATACCGAAAGTCCGTCAACTCCCATTTTTATAAAAGTGTCCGTGTGCGAAAGATCCGCTCCCAGCTCGCCGCAGATGGTAACCTTCTTTCCGTGTCTGTGCCCGTTATCCACGATCATCTTTATCATCCTTAAGATCGCCGGATGGTCACTGTCATAATATTTGTCTATCTTCGGATTCTGCCTGTCCACCGCAAGGGTATACTGTGTCAGGTCATTTGTTCCTATGCTTAAAAAATCCACCTCTTCGGCAAGAAGATCCGAGATGACGGCCGCAGCGGGAGTCTCTATCATAACTCCCTGCCTGACACGTCCGAAAGGAACCTTATCCCTTATGAGCTCCTCCCTGACCTCCTCATTGATCTTCTTTATGCTTATCACCTCATCAACCGAAATGATCAGGGGATACAGAATGGAAATATTCCCATAGGCGCTGGCCCTGTAAATCGCCCGAAGCTGCGTAAGAAGCATATCCCTCCGGTCAAGGCTGAGCCTTATACCCCTGTATCCCATGGCAGGATTTACCTCCCTTGGCATATGCATATATCTTGGCACCTTATCGCCGCCCATATCGCAGGTCCTTATCACGAGCTCCCTGCCGTTAAGCTTTTTTGCAATGGTTTTATATGCCTCAAACTGTTCATCCTCGGTCGGATAATTCTTGGACTTAAGATACAGGAATTCGCTCCTTAAAAGCCCTACACCGGCAGCATTATTCTCTATGACCGCATCCACATCACTTATATCGCTTATGTTGGCATAAAGCATCAGCTTATGTCCGCCCTTTGTGATGTCCTCACGCGTCTTGAAGGCCGAATACTGTTCCCTGATGCTCTCGGCCTTTGTCCTCTTTTCTTCATAGAGCCTTATGGTATCTTCGTCGGGATCCAGAAAAACCTGGCCCGTATACCCGTCAATTATAGCCCGGCGCCCGTTCCAGTTTTTCCTGACTGTCGCTCCGATAACGGCCGGAACATTCATGGTCTTTGCGAGGATGGCGGTGTGTGAAAGTGTCGATCCCTTCTTCGTGACTATGGCAAGCAGCTTGTCCTTATCCATCTGTATGGTCTCGCTGGGGGTAAGATCGTCCGCGGCGATTATCATAGGCTCCTTTAAAGCCTCCGGCCTGTCCTTCGTATCTCCGTTCAGTGCTTCTATGATCTTATCGGAAATGTCCCTTATATCCGAAGTCCTGACGCTCAGGTATTCATCACCCAGACTCAGAAATCTCTCACAGAGCTCATCGGTGGCGCAGCTTACCGCATATTCGGCATTGACCCGCTTTTCCCTGATAATATTTTTAATACTGTCGGAGTAATCCTGATCCATCACTATGAGCTTATATATGTCAAGGATCTTTGCCCTGCTCTCTCCGAATTCCTTCAGGGCTTTGTCATAAAGCTGATCGAGACTGTCTAAAATGCTCCCGCAGGCCTCCTCATATCTGTCGATCTCCTTATCAACATTGCTCACCCTTACACAGGCAACGTTCAGCTTGCCCTTAGGATAAAAAAATACCGTCCCTTCCGCTATCCCCCCGAATACCGGAATCCCCTGAAATACGTCCATAGCTTCTCCCTGGTTCTATAGTTTTACTCGGAGTCTGATGAATCAGACTCAGAGTTTATAAGGATAGGATTTACTTCGTAAATCCTTTATTGCCGAAAAGTTCTATAAAGCAGAACTTTTCGGTCCCTCGGAGTCTGATGAATCAGACTCAGAGTATATATTGATAGGATTTACTTCGTAAATCCATTATTGCCGAAAAGTTCTATAATGCAGAACTTTTCGGTCCCTCTGAGTCTGATAAATCAGACTCAGAGTATTGCCACTCAGGTTTTTTGAAGAAATCCACCCTGGGCTCTAAAAATTTCAGCTCGTGCTTTGACAGATCCGGAATATATGCGCTTAAAGGCTCTAAAATATAATCCCAGGAAAACAGTCTTTCATCAATGTTCATATACTCCCGGAACATCTCACAGCCGTCCGGGGCAAGAGGATGAAGGAGCACAGCCATCACTTTGCAGGAATAGAAAGTGTCTATCAGAAGCTGTTTCCAGAGCTCTTTATCGTTGTTTTTATCCGCCTCCCTGCTTGTGGCCGCCCAGATCTTATTGGTCTCCCTTATGTACTCGTCAAGGACATAGGATATCCTGTGGAATTCCTGGTTGTACATGAAGCGTTCGTACTCTCCGGCTTTCTTTTCGGCAAATTCCTTTACCTTTTCGGAAACCTCTCCCTCCGGAATCTTTCCTCCAAACTCCTTCTGAACCGTATAGAAGCATGAGCGGATCAGTCTGTTGTAGACATTGGTAAGAAGGTTTCCCTCCTTTACCACCATGTCCGCACCCTTCCTCTCATCTTCGGGCATGTAGACCTGAGGCTTGAAGCCGGTGCTCTTGTTGTTAAGCCCGAGACTGATGAAATGCATCCTGAGCTGGTCTGCAGAATAATGAGACAGAAGCTCCTCTGCCATCGGCGGCTTTATTGCCGAGCTCGAGCTTGCCTTTGTGTCCATGAACAATATATGTCTGTTGGCTATAACGTTGCTCTGGTGAAGGTTCCCAAGGGCGTTGAACATCCCGGTCTGGGCTATGGAATAGAAATAAATATTATCCTCGCCGATAAACTGGTATACCTGCGCCTCGTCATCATTCCACCACTTCTTCCACTCATCATCCGGAAGGCCTTTTCTCTTAAAATAAGTCCGTGTGAAGGAGATAGGCGCCCACAGGGATTCCGGCCAGACCCAGAAGGTTAAGTCCTTTGTGTCCTCAACGTCCGGCACCGGCACACCCCATTCAACGTTTCCGGTAAGCCTGAACGGCACCAGAGTCTTCCCGGCCGTATAATGCACTTTTTCCTGCTCTAAAACCCTTCTTGCCTCATCCCTGTCATCAAGGGACCTGAAGGTACACATTATGGACTTCCTCTTTTCCTCGTCCAAAAGCTCGTGTTCCGGAAGCTTCTTTCTGATCGCCTCCCAGTCCTTTCCTTCAAGGAATTTTTTCGGGATATGGATAAAAGGCTTATTCAGGAAATCCTCGATAACTGTCAGCGCAAACTTTCTCGTATTGGTATTCTTTTTAAGCTCTTCAAAGTATTCCTTCAGGAAATCAATATCATCCTCGAGCCTGTAATACCAGTTCGTAACATTCTTAAACGACGGCTTCGTTCCCGAGAGAACGCTTACGGGATCTATAAGCTCGCTCGGCATGAACTGATGCCCCAGGGAACATTCATCAGCATAAGCTTTTTCGGACTGGCAGCCCTCAATGGGACACCTTCCCTCAACCTGTCTGCCGTTTAGAAATACCCCGAACTCATCATCATAAAACTGCGGAGTAGAGAGCTTTTCCAGATAGCCCTTCTCGTAAAGGCCTTCAAATATTTCTCTTGAGACTTCATTATGCATCTCTGCGGAATCATCAAGGGCAGAGGCCCCGAAAAAATCAAGGCTGATCCTGTATTTATCAAGGGTCTCCTTCTGCTTCTCATGGTTGCCCCTCACGTATTCCTCTATAGACTTGTCATAACCGTCTTCCTTAAGCTTCCGATAGCTTTCAAGCGCGGGAGAGCCGTAACAGTCGGTACCCGAAACGAATATCACGTTTTCCTTTCCGATCCTGTCCCTTAAAAACCTGGCGAAAACATCCGCATGAACATACATGCCTCCTACGTGCCCGAAATGGAGCTCCTTATTTCCATAAGGCATCCCTCCCGTGATTATGGCTCTTTTGGGAAAAACAGGCTTCTCATCCGGCCTTATCCTCTTATTGTACATATATCTTTTACCCTCCTGTAAGGAAAAAATTTTGCTCTTTGATCCCGTCCGATAGTATAACAGAATTGCGGACTTTTAGCAATCTGCCGCAGCCCCTCCCGCAGGGCCTTACGGAAACGCTTACGTTTCTTTTACCGTTCTCCGTAGCGAACGCCTCTGATCCGTAAAAAGCCCCTTCAAAAGCCTCTGAAGGCCTGAAGGGGCATATCCACATATTGTAATCTTTTATCCCGTATTTACCAGGCCGGAAGCACCGCTGCCTCTTTCAGGATCACTGTATGGCTGCATGGTCTTTCACGGATAGAGTACGTAGTTTTTGAGCTTTAAATAAGCATCGTGAAGATCCCACCAGGAGGTTCCGAGGACAGCGCTTAGCATGGTGCCATCGAGATTACGGACACGCTTGTTATTCTTGACCTTTTGCGTGCCGTCCAGCAAATGCCCGTCACGTATTATTTCGCCGTTTATGCCTCTGGTATATTCAAAGCTGTTAATATTGTGCGGATCCTTAACAAGGATAAACCAGCGGTCGTTATAGAGTCTGACATCATGTATAGAAAGTGCGTGTGTGTCCGTGCTGCAGACAACAGCCTTTCCGGCTCTTAAAGACTTTTTGATGTCGTAGAGCATGGCCAGCTGGTGGACGTTGTATCTATTATCCGGGTTGGTTATAAGCATGGCCTTATTGAAGCGAAGCGTGGTCTGATCGGTCCTCTCCTTTCTTTCCTCATAGCTGCTGTTTTCCTCCCCTTCCTGTTTAGGAAGATCATCATAATAATGCTTCTTTTTTCCGACCATGGCAAAGATATCATTTTTGCTGTCATGCCGCTCAAGCCCTTTTTTTATTTCATCGAGCAGGTCGTCAAGCCCCTCATAGTCATTGCCGCTGTCCTTTTTCGTTGAATCTCCTGCTATATTATCCTTCATCTTTTCAAGGAGCTCTTCAGGATTGAAATCATAAATCTTTAAGAGCCTTTCTTTAAGCTCGTTTGCGTCGGCTTCGGTAAAAAGCCCGCCATTCCTGATCTCTTCAGTAAATGTGTTTATCTTATCCAGATAGTTACTCCTCCTGAGCTTCAGATGAAAGTCTGTCAGTTCAAGGAATCTGGTCAGGGAATCATCCTCTTTAATTCCGCTGCCATATTTCACATCGATCAACGGCCAGATATACTCCTGCAGATAAAGGGGCATGCCGTTTAATAGCATGCGCTGCCTTTCCGTGTCTCGCTGCCTTTCAGGCAGAAGATAGTCATTACTGTGATATGTATCAACCTCTTTTACGTTTTTATTTCCAATGAGATGAAACAGGTCTTTGTCCGGGGAGCCTGAGCTGATCTCGTAATGGTAATTATCAATCTTTCCTTTTTCATCCACCTTTGAAACTCCATGTAACAGCCCTGCCGCGACAATAGCCTTTTCCAGAAGCTGTACCCAGATACAGTCATGGGAGTAGCTTCCATCCCTTTCGTAGTCCTTTCTGACCCGCACATAGGCAGGCTTTAAGGTCGTTTCCTTCTTTTTCATTTCCCTGAAATCATCGTTCCTGCGGCCGTACTGGTCATAGCCTGCATAAAGCCGGACTAAAACGGTGCCATCTCCGACATCGTAGAACATTTTCTGTACTGCCTACGGATCCGAGGCTACCATTGCCTGAATGGATGCCAGAAAATGGCAGTCTCCGCACATGCCCTGCTTGGTATCGTTAATATTGGGCCGGTGAGTAAACAAAGGAAGATCCTTTACATTACTTTCCTCAAGGTCGTTTTCGGAATGCTCTGTATACACCGGCGTCTGCTCTAAGGCCGCAGCAAATTCGGCATCGGTCATCTCGCTCCTTAAGCTTCCCCTGGCGAAGGAATCTATAGTCTGCATGATGTCGACTATTATCCCGGTATAAGGATCCCGCAGGTCTATCCTTCCTTTTTTCATAAAGAACTGATCGGCTTCGCTTCGGAACATATCGATGGCCGCAAGCTCTATCTCCAGGCTGTCATCCGTAACGGCGCACTGGGTTTCTGAGTATATTCCGATCGCTTCCGTCAGCTTCTCGAGGTTTGCCTTAAAGGGCGCGTTATCTTCTACAAATCCCAGAAGGCTTTTCAGGACCTTATATCGTTCTGCTATATAAAGCTTGTCCCTGTCTTTGTAATATCTGGTGATCTCAACAGGCGGAGCAATATCCGCGTCACCCCTCTGCAGAAAAATCGGCTTGTTATCTTCCATTTTTCTGAATTCTTCAGGGAACCGTTCCATATTCTGCCTGATCCTTTCATAGCTTCCCCTGCCATAGTCCTTTGTCTTGTCCTTGCCATACCAGAATTTCCCCCCTCCGATGAGCACTTTCTCAAAAATTCCCACTTTACTCGTATAAGAGTCGGGATGGGCGCTCGAGAGCCATTCGTACTGGAACATGTAATATTCAGCGCGGGATTTCAGGTCTTCGAAATCCAGCTTTTTTTTCCATTGCTTCATTCCTCAGCATTAAGATCGGCTCGTAGGTATAGTCATTGCCGGGCTCATCCTTCTGCTTCTCTTCATCGTAATAGCCGAATCTCAGTTTATGGATCATCTCGAGCGATTTCAGCTCTTCGTCAATATCATGTCTGTTTGGATCCTTCTTTTGTACCTCCATAAGATTCAGATATCTTTTTTCATTCCAGAGCGCCTTGGCCCTGTTGGCTAAAACCGTAAGAACCCTGGATTGCTCCGTTCCTGCAAGCTTGACAGAATACAGATATATCTCGTTGATCCTGCGATAGATCTCTTTGTCGGAAAAGCCGTCCTCTGTGAGTTCGACGAGCATTTTTTTCGCCTTCCGTTCAAGCTCGGGAGTTCTTTCTATCTCAGATAAATCCTGTTTAAGCGGATTCTTCTCGCCGGCCGGATCATAGTTCTGGTTCTTTGTTATACGGAACATATCCATGATATCCCGGTAATCCTTCAGATCATTCTCGTAGCGTTTCCTGTACCGGCTGAGATTTTCTTTCGTACGGTCCGTGGTGTCTATTGAACCGTCAGTCCTAAGCCTTCCCAAAAAGAGCAGGTCCTCCTGCATCCGCTTCAAAGGGCCCTTTGCCGCAAGAGCCATCTCACATAAGAATATCTGCCGGTCAGACTGCTCAAGTAAATAGAAATCCTGGTTCTTTTCCCTGAAAGCGGCCGCTCCCTCCAGAGTGTCGAGCTGATCCATTATCTTCGTGAGACTGTCCATATCCTTATCCGGATCCCCTGTCAGTTTGAGTTCCTGAATGTTTCTGGCATGGTCTGCCAGATTCAGCTTTTCTTTGGCGCCTGTGCCTCGTTCCTCGAACACGGTCTCGTCGAGATAGGAATTCAACCCTTCCTTTCGGATCCTTTCCCTTCTTTTTTCCAGCTTTTCCGAAAGCTTCTGCATATTGGCCCTGGCATCCCCGGTTCTGAGCGCCTGAATCAGATTCTCAGTGGTCTTATCGTATATGTAATTGTCTGCCCTCTTAAGGACAAGCTTAAGACCGCCCTCCGCCTGCCAGATGAGCTCGGAAAGAAGCTTCTGCTCCGGATCAGCCCCTTCCTCCGGCTTCCTGCCGATCTCTTTGTTCAGATGGGTTCTGTAGTATTCATTTTTCATCACATGCTTTTTAAGCCTGTAATAGGCAGCCACTGTCTTGGCTTTTCCATACCGGATCTCAAAGCGGTCTCTGAAGGCCTCATCCAGGCTCATGTAAGTCTGCGGGGACATTGTTATGAGATATTGAATGGCATATAGCTTTTCGCTTAAATTTTCAAGCTTTTCGGCATTTGCCGCTATGTTTTTCTCGCTGGTGATGTCTATACCCTCGGGGTCTATCTTCATAAAACGCCTGATCATTTCTTTAAGGGCTGTCGCCCTGTTTGCTCCGCCGCTTTTGTACTGCGTTAACAGGGCAGCGTCTTTTTTGCTGTTTCCATTCATGAAACGGCTTATCGCCTTAAGGTCCGGGTCGGACAGACGGATCCTTGCCCTTTCCGACGCGGCGTTCGCTCTGACGGTCTGCTTGTCGGAGCGTTTCTTTTCTTCAGCCTCAAGAGCCTCGGCATTTTTCCTTTTCTGACAGAGCTCGGTGCCGGACTTCTGCATCTGTTTTTTCCGCTCTTCCTCGCTTAAAACATTCTTATATCTGTCACCAAAAGTACGGTCTCTGGCAGTCTGACTGGTACTTTCAAAGCGCACCGCAGAATGTATTCCCGTGAGGAAGTCAGACATCCCCTTCTGCTTTTCTTCTTTGCTCCCGGGCGTATTTAAGCGGGTCTCAAGCTTTGTACGCGCCTCTTCCTTACTGTAGGATCTTATCTTTCCTGTTTTCTCATCATATAACCCATATTGCATCATTGAAATCCTACTCTATCGAAAAGGGGTTTTGCCCCTGAAATATCTGACATGCCCTCTGTTCAGCTGAATACATCTCTGTTGAACGGGGCCGGTACGTTTTTTTATCATATCATTAAGGATATATAACATCAATTAAAACCGTTCTCAAATGTGTATTTTTTTAACATAATCTAACGTTTGCGGGTGAAAGAGGTGATTGCTTTTCACCGGCAAAACGATTACAATTTTTGTATAGTAAACGACAAAACGATTTTTGTTTTGGTGTTTTCTATTACTGTTCAGGGCACCACATAAACCGGTGAGATGAGAAAGGAAGCACCAATGTATACAAAACTTTGGTTAAACTACGAACTTAAGGAGGGTGCCGGCGCTTTTGTCACGGTATCGGGAGTCTCCCCGGAACACCCCGTTTTAAAAAATGCCGTCACTGAACTTTCATCCTGCCCGGCATTGTCAGGGTTTTCTGTTTCTTTATGCCTCCTTTACGATCTGTCTCTAAAACAGAACCAAATCGAACCGGGCTGTACGGTTAACCCGGCGACTGAAGGTTACCGTATCATCATTTCAGGAAATGACGCTTTCCGTATAGAAGCCGCTTCGGAGACAGGGCTTATCTACGGAGCCTTCCGCCTGATCAATCTGATCCGCCTCCGGAAAATACCTGAATTCCCGGATGAGACCGGATCGGACAAAGGCTTGAACCATAAAAATTGCATATCAGACTCAGTTAATAATGTGATTACGGAGATTCCTTTCTGCGGGCTCAGGCTCCTTAACCACTGGGACAATATGGACGGTTCCATAGAAAGAGGGTATTCCGGCAATTCATTCTTCTTTGAGGATAACAGGCTTATCATAAACGAACGCACGAAAGACTATGCAAGGCTCCTTTGCTCTGCCGGCTGTAACGGCATCGTTATAAACAATGTGAACGTTAAGGGAGAGGCCTTAAGGCTCATAGACGACAAATGGCTTTATAAGGTGAATGAACTTTCGGAGCTGTTCTCATCCTTCGGGATCAGGCTTTATTTAAGCATCAATTATGCCGCCTCAATGGAAGACCCTTCGGTAAACAGTGCCGATCCGGCCGAAAAAGCCGTACAGGATTTCTGGTCTGAAAAATTTAATAATATATATGAAAAAGCCCCGGGTCTTGGCGGTTTCCTTGTCAAGGCGGATTCCGAGGGAAGGCCAGGTCCCTTCACCTACGGCAGAACCCAGGCGGAGGGCGCAAATATGCTTGCGCGTGCGCTTAAACCCCATAACGGCCTTATCCTGTGGCGCTGCTTTGTCTACAACTGTAAACAGGACTGGAGGGATCTGAAAACAGACAGGGCGAGAGCCGCCTACGATTATTTTCACGATCTTGACGGGGAATTTGACGATAATGTGATCCTCCAGGTCAAAAACGGACCGATGGATTTCCAGGTCAGGGAGCCTGTCTCCCCTCTCTTCGGAGCCATGCCCCGGACGGATGAGATGATCGAATTCCAGATCGCGCAGGAATACACCGGACAGCAGAGGCATGTCTGCTATCTGATCCCCTGGTTTAAAGAGGTCCTTGATTTTGACACATATGGAAAAAGCCCTGAAGACAGGGGTTCAAGGGTGGCGAATATAGTGAAGGGAATGTGCGCGGTTTCAAACACCGGAAACGATGAGAACTGGACGGGGCACGACCTTGCCGCCGCAAACCTTTACGGGTTCCTGCGGCTCTCCTTCTGCCCGAAGCTTAGCGCACAGGAGATCGCCGGCGAATGGATAAAGCTGACCTACGGCTCCTATCCCGTGGTTTTGGAAAATGTAAAAAAGATCCTTATGATGTCCTGGCCTGCTTATGAGAAGTATACGGCGCCCCTCGGAATCGGCTGGATGGTCACTCCCAATACCCATTACGGCCCCGACCCTGACGGCTATGAATATTCACTCTGGGGGACATATCACAAGGCCACCTGCAGGGAGATAGGCGTTGAAAGAAACAGTACCGGAACAGGCTACACATCATTATACAACGAGCCCCTGGCCTCTGTTTATGAGGATCCGAAGACAACACCAAAAGAGCTTATCCTTTTCTTCCACCGGCTCCCCTATGATTATGTGCTCCCCTGCGGAAAAACGATCATCCAGCATATCTATGACACCCATTTCGAAGGAGTCGAAGATGTGGACGAGATGGCTTCTCTATGGAAGGAATTAAGGGGGCTTGTGGATGAAGAGGCTTTTATCCGGGTGTCGGAACGCCTTGCCCATCAGAAGGAGCACGCAAGACAGTGGAGGGACGTGATCAACTCATATTTCTACAGAAGGACCCTGATCGCGGATGATCACGGAAGAACGCTTTACTGAACCGCACCGGTCCGGCTCCTTCCCAATATAAAAAACGGAGGTATGCAAACATACTGTGACATTCAAAAAAATAACCTGCCTTATACTGTTATCTGCCCTTATTTGCCTGAATCTTTCCTCCTGTGACGAACCGGCTCCTCCCGATACCGATACACAGGATACTATATTGTCAGAAGCGCCCTTTCCTCTTAATGTGGAAGAAGTCTCGGTAAAGATCCCCGGAATGCAGGACACGACCGTGATAGCCTATCTCTCCGATCTTCATATTCTCTGCGCAAATGATGAGGTGGCGGATGAGAATAAGGAAGATGTAAAGTTCAGAGAGTCTGTTTTTTCAAATCAGGGGATCACATCTACTGACCAATGGCCGGATTATGTGGATCTGTTGAATTCCTCCGGGGCGGATTTTCTGATCCTTTGCGGAGACATGACGGATTTTGCCTCCAAAGCGAATTATTCGGCTTTAAAGGAAGGCCTTGACCGGCTGGAGATCCCGTTTTTATATGTCCGCGCCGACCATGATACGGAACCGTATTATCTAAAGGATCAGGAACGTGAACAGTATTTAGCACTCCAGAAGGACCTCTGCGCATTTGATGATGTCATTGTGCAGGAATTTCCGGACTTTTCGGTCATCGGCTGGAACAATTCCACGGACCAGCTGACCCCCGGGGGGCTAGACACGATAAAGAAAGCCCTGGAAAAGGGAAAGCCTGCGATCTTAGCCACTCACGTTCCGATAGAACCTTTACAGGATAAAAGCCTCTCTTCGGCTTCGCGGGCAATCTTTGGCGACCGCTCCCTGCTCTGGGGCTTCGGAAGCAACGAGTATACCCCGAATGAATGCACGTCCGAGCTGCTTGACCTTATCTACGAAAAGAACAGTCCCTTTACGGAGATCGTAGCCGGACATCTTCATTACCCCTGGGACGGTTATGCCGCGCAAAAGGTCCATGAACATGTTTTTGGCCCCGCGTTTGGCGGCTATATTGGCATCATTACGGTTTCCGGCACGGATTGAAGGACCGTTTCATACCTGGATTATCTTAAAAGCCACCGGCATATCTCCTTTTATACCGCATCTGATAAAAAGACCGTCTTCGTTGTGATCAAAGGAAAGTTCGGAGCCGTCCTGCAGACAGATGATCTTTTCTATCCCCGTATTCAGTTTTCCCTGCTTTTTTGCAAAGCTTGTGACTTTATAGACTCCGTTCGGATCGGTCCGCAGGGCAACCGCATAGATGCAGCCCTGTCCCGCAAAAAAACGGAAATCCGCGGATGAAAATGCTTTGACCTCCTGATCATTAAAGCCGCCCTCCGCCACCTCGGTAGGCCCTTCCCCGAAAATCCTGTAGGGCGAAGACTGAAAGACTGCCTCTTTGTTTTTATCAAGCCACGCGCCGATTTCCGACAGAATCTCCGTCTCTTCCTCAGTAAAGGTTCCGTCCTCTTTAGGGCCGATATTTAAAAGCATCGTTCCGTTCTTTGAGTTGATATCGATCAGATCGCACAGTATATCACGCGCCTGTTTGTACCTGTTATCCACCGTATAACACCAGGAATTAAAGCACATGGCCGTATCGCTCTGCCACCGGTAAGGCTTCTGTCCCGCAAGCTGTCCTCTCTCCACATCCGGCACTGCAATACCGAAGGGAATCGCATCATGCTTATAATTTATGACAACCTGCCTGCCCTGCTCATGAGCCCTGTTATAATAATAGGCGATCAGCTTCCTCAGATACGGCTTAAGCTCCACGCGTTCTATCCACCAGTCAAAATACAGTATCCTCGGTTCATATTTATCTATGATCTCACAGGTTCTGACAAGCCAGTCCTGCATAAATTCTTCCGAAGGGGAACAGTCCCCGTCTGCCGCGTCAAGATCCGAAGGCCCTTTCATGGAAGGCCAGTACAGATCGCCCCTGCGAAATTCCCCCCGTATATCACTGTCAAAATCTCTCCCCTCGCCCAGAAAGAAATAATGCTCGATCCTGTGCGAAGACGTTCCAAACACAAGGCCTTCCCTTTCCACACTCTCCTTTAATTGTCCAATGATATCCTTACGCGGCCCCATATCCTTTGAATTATAAGAGGACAGCTCACTTTCGTATAACTGAAAACCGTCATGATGCTCGGCAACCGGAACAACATATTGCGCTCCGGCCTTCTTAAAGAAACCAACCCATCTGTCAGCATCAAAATGCTCAGCTTTAAACATCGGAATAAAGTCCTTCAGGCCAAACCCGGCATGCTCCCCGTAGGTCCTCAGGTGATGGGTATATGCCCTGCTGCCCTTCACATACATCATGCGCGGATACCACTCCGAATCAAAAGCAGGAACAGTGAACAGGCCGTAATGGATAAAGATGCCAAACCGTAATCGCTCATACCAGTCCGGAACCCTGTATCCCGACAGCGATTCCCAGGTGTCCTTATACGGTCCCGCTTCGATCACCTTCTCTATGGCTTGTAACTTTTCCTTCATATCATAATTTTTCATTATCTGCTTTTCCTTTCTTTCATCGCATACGAAATTATTAAGTTTCATCTTTTACTCTCTTTTTTCATCATTTCACTTTCCTGTTATCCCTCTCACCAGCCTCTCAGGCTGAAAAGGCGCAAGGCCGCCGTGGCCTGCATTCTTAACCGGCTTGAATCTGGTCTGGGGGAAACACTTCTTCATATACTTGATCCGTGATCTCCTCAACTGAAGTAAAATCATTCTTTTTATCCGGATCATATCCGTGAATCGCAGGTATCACCAGATGATAGTCCTTTTCCATAAGCGGGATCACATATTCAAAGTAATCCCACATCACCAGAGAGGGGTGAATAAGGACTATCGTTCTTTCGTTTTCTTTTCCAAATTCATGTATGGTCATTACACGTCCCTCAACTATACCGGCATATTCATGAATTCATCTATAGCCTCAAGGACCGGAACAGCATATTTATCTTCTCCGAATACCCACTGCTCATGCTGCATATCGTATTCCCTCATATCCGGATCATTAAAATATTTCTTATATCTTTTCAGATACTTCTCACCCATTTTATTTGCATAAATAAAATGAACCTTTGTGTGTTCAACGCTGATATCGTTATCATGATGTGTCAGAAGGTCTGTATAGTATTCATTCCTGATCGACTCCGGATTAAACTTTGAGAAGCATTGCATAAATCTTTTGGCTGCTTCATCATCCATTAAAAAGAAGTTCTTCAGTTTTTCTTTTGTTTTCTGCTGTTTCTTCTCACTTCCCGTAGAGATCTCTACAAAATTGAAATTATCCAACCTGAATAAAAGCTGCCACAACTGCAAATATTACAGCCGGTAGCATATTGGCAACCCTTACTTTCTTTCCCCAGACCAGGTTCAGTCCTACACAGAAGATCAGTATTGATCCAATCAAAGAAAGATAATTCATAGCCAAATCTGTCATAACCGGTTTGAAGAATGTCGCAAAGAGTGTTATCAGGCCCTCAAACAACAGGACCGGAATTGCAGAAAACACGCAACCCTTTCCAAGCGAACATGTCATGACCATTATGATAATGAAGTCCAGGATAGCTTTTGTAGCAAGAATTGACCAGTCTCCAAGGATTCCGTCCTGAATAGCGCCAACGATAGCCATCGCGCCGATACATACCGTCAGAGAAGCCGTGACAAACGCATTGACGAAATCCTTGTCTTTCGCATTCCCCGTTTTGATCTTAAGCCATCCCCCGAAACGCTCGAACAGTCCCTCTATATTGATGATCTCACCAACCAGCGTTCCCAAAGCAAGGCAGATCGTCACGAGCATTGTCTGACCGCTGTTAATGACTCCATCGTTGATTGTCAGCATTCCCTGCATCGCGCCTGCAATTCCAATAAACAATACACTAATGCCACAGGATGCGGTCAGAGAAGACTGATGCCGCTCCTTGAGCAGCCTGCCAAAGAAATGCCCACATAGCCCACCAAGGACAATACCTGCTGTATTAATTATTGTTCCTAATCCAATCATTCTCTCACCTGCAAACTCTGATTTGCTTAACCGTTTATATTGAAAGAGATGCGAGCGTCTATTTTTGCCCGCTTAAGTTCTTTAGCCGGAGTTTTCTGCGTTTTCTTTACAAATCCGTTTGTCGCTACAATCTTCTTTCCTACATAAAAGAAATTCATCACTCGCAGATCCTTTTTCGTTGGCTTGTAGTCATTCCAACTAAGTGCAGTTACCGGAAGCTGATAACATTTATTAAATCCCCAACCCGGCAGTGTTGCTGCCAAGGCTTTTATCGTACTCTCTGCGGACACTCCTCCGGTTGTGCTGATTATAAGTGCCTTCTTTGTAAAATATCTTGGCCGGTGTAACAAAAATGCCATATGATCCGTAAAGTTTTTCATAATTCCGGGCAAATGCCCCTGAAAACATGGAACAGAGAAAATAACTGCATCGCATTCTTTATCCGGATGAACTTTATGTAAAAGCAAAGATCGGTTTCAATGGAATATTCATATACAAAAAAGATGCAAAAATCTCAAAATGTTTGAGTCAGATCAAAAACATATCCACACTCAAGACATAATTCTCTGGCAAATTCTCTCTGAGCACGTCCGTTCCCTTCACGAAACGGATGTAGTGCATTCATATCTGAATAGTGATCTGCAAAAAGTTCTATAAACCTTTCTCTATCCCCCCGTGCTCCATAACACGAAGAGTAAAAGTCTCCAAAAACACTTTCTGCATAGGATTCAATAAACTGAGCTCTGCAAAACAGATTGCCCTTTCCTATATCTATGGTCCGGATCTGTCCTGCCCAGTCAAATATATCCTGAAAGATAAAACGATGTATCTCTTTAAGATGTTTGAAATCAAACTATCCCTTAATAGGATAAAGTTGAAGATATGCGAGGTTACCACCGGTAGATAATGCTTCTATCTCCCTCAGTTTTTCAGCATCTTGGCAGTTGAACCTGTTTATCAGGACAGTCGTTCCCGGATAGACGTACTTATCAACGCTCTTCATGGATTTGGTACTTCTCCTTCAGTTTCTGCTGAAATTCCTCACGGGACATATCTCCCTTAACAAGTTTCTCAAGCTCGGATATGCCGTCTTCGCTAATCTGCAATTCTTCTATTGCCAGGGTGGCTTTAGTCTGGCGAATTGCATCAATCTCAGCGGGCGATAAATCATTGCTAATGTATCCGTCATTCTTCATAACACGGGAAATAAGTGCTATGAGATAATTAGGAGGCGTAGTAACCCCCTCCTCCCAGTGCTGAATGTTGGCTACCGGAATTCCTAAATATGCAGCAAATCTATTTTGACTCATCTGTGTAGTATTTCTTAGCTCTTTAATTGCATTCATGGCGTGCTCTCCTATATACTGTTAGCATATACTTTTAGTGCACATATGTCAATTTGTTCCGGTCACGTTCGACTGCCCGTCCAGGCAGGTATCAGTAAGCCAGCCTTTTCCCAATGTCAGATCACTGACTTTTAGCCTATATACAGACAAGGACTATGCAGGGAGTCATTGCTAACATCAGTTTCCTCCGTTCTCGATTGTTATGGTTACGTCCCCGTTTCCAAGGAGCTCTGTCAGTTCCTTTTCATTCTTATCTGATATATGTCCCAACCTCGTATAGGACCAGGAATTGGATCCATAGAATACTACGATCTGATTTCCGGAATACAGAACAATATCTCCCGCTTTAGTCGTCGTCTGCTTATCATCCCTTGGAAGATTCTGACCAATGGAACCCACCTGCTCAAAGCCACCGTACATGGACATCTCTATTCTTAAGGGTTCCTGTGAAACCAACTCCTTAAGAGCTTTTACCGATTCATTATCCTCCCACGCAACCTGAACCTGTGTATCTCCTATCTCCATGATCATGTCTTCCTCCTCTTCATCAGTCTGAGGTTTTTCATCACTTAAATCTTCTTTATCAGCTATGTCCGTTATCTTTTCCTCTTCTGATGATTCATCTTTTATGATATCCGATTTGTCACTTTCTGCTGTCTCTTCAATACTGCTTTGTACCGGGCTATCGTCAGGCATATTAGAGATCCCGGCATCCTGTGCTTTACCACAGGCTGTGATCCCAATACCAAGAAGAAACGCAGCTGCGATTACAGTAACCCTTCTCATGCTTCTGCCTCTGATCTATTCAAGTGACTTGCCAAACTGATAGGCCTCATCAAGATCCTTATCTCTTCCTGCCGCCTCGCCCATATCATTGATACCGCCACAGAAAAGAGAGCCCTTAAACTCTGCCTTCCCAAAACAATCGATCCAGCCCTTTAAGCCATTCTCTGCTCTTTCAGGTACAAACTCTTCATCCTCCGCCGCAACTGTCAGCATATAGATGTTATGGAATCTATAATCAGACGGATATAAAGGATTCAGTCGATCAAGCAAAGTCTTCATCTGCCCACTCATCTCGTAGTAATAGATCGGAGTTGTATATACAATAGTATCTGCGTTCTTTACCTTCTCAGCTATTTCTACTGCATCGTCAGCTATGACACACTTCTGTGTTTTCTGGCAGGCAAGACATCCCATGCAAAACCCGATCTTCTTTCCCTTAAGGCTTATTACCTCAACATCATGCCCAGTCTCTTTTGCTCCTTCTGCAACCTTTTCTGCCAGTATATCTGAATTGCTTTTCGCTCTGATACTTGTTGTTACGATCAATACTCTGCTCATATCTCTGCTCTCCTTTACTTCAGATATTCCCTATAGAAGCTCTCTATCTTATCAAACGGGATCGCATCTTTACCACCACCGTCGTAAAGATCAGTATGTACTGCATCAGGGATGATCATGAGTTCTTTATTACCGGCGTACTTGCTGTCTTTTATCATCGCTGCATAAGCATCTTTTGAGAAATAGCAGGAATGTGCCTTTTCCCCATGGATGATAAGCACCGCACTTCTGATCTCATTACTGTACTTAAGGATTGGCTGGTTCATGAAAGATTCGCATCCGATCACGTTCCAGCCGTCATTGGAATTAAGGGATCTTGCATGATAACCTCTGTCTGTTTTGTAATAATCATAGTAATCCTTTACAAAGAAAGGAGCATCCTCGGGAAGCGGATCCACCACGCCACCGGCGCGCTTATATTCACCCGTTCTCAGATCTTCCAGACGCTGAGCGCACAGATTCTTCCTCTGCTGATATCTTGCTTCCTCATTATCATCTGCATCAAAATAACCATTGGCATTCACCCTTGTCATGTCATACATGGTAGATGCAACAGTGACTTTTATCCTGGTATCAAGAGCCGCGGTATTGAGTGCCATTCCGCCCCATCCGCAGATACCAAGGATACCGATACAGTCTGGATCAACCTTTTCATGCAAAGACAGGAAATCCACTGCTGCCATAAAATCTTCCGTATTGATATCCGGAGATGCCATATACCGAACATTCCCGCCGCTCTCCCCGGTAAAGGAAGGATCAAACGCGATCGTAAGGAATCCTCTCTCAGCCATGTTCTGCGCATAGAGACCCGAGCACTGCTCTTTCACTGCGCCGAAGGGTCCGCTTACTGCAATGGCCGGGAGTTTACCCTCTGCATTCTTTGGTACATACATATCAGCTGCAAGGGTAATGCCGTATCTGTTTACAAAAGTCACCTTGCTATGATCCACCTTATCGCTCTTAGGAAATGTCTTATCCCATTCCGTTACCAGTTTCAGTTCTTCCTTTTTGCTCATCTTCTCATACCTCCATATTATTGTTTCATCTGTTCTATTTCTTTTTCCGTACTACGGATAAGAAAGTCCAGGCAATCGACCTTCCTTCCGCTCTCATGTAACTCATCCATAAGTCTGCATCGATCTTTTCTCATCAGATGTATAGCCCCCTCTATGTTCCCGGATTCACACATTCCGGTAATCTCGTCTATTGTCCCGATACTGCATCCGGCATCGGACAAGTTTTGTTTTAATCGTATCTGATCCATAGAATTCCTCACATCCATATGCTTTCTGTTCTTTACATTTCCTATCATAAACGTTTGAAGAAACCTTCGCTAATGGTTATAATGAATATCGTGATATTCCTGTTTGGAATATCAATAAGTCAAAGAAACGGCGGTGAAAATATGGAGATACGGACTCTCAGATACTTTCTTGCTGTCGCAAGGGAAGAAAACATGACGCGTGCGGCGGAGATACTGCATGTTACCCAGCCAACACTGTCCAAGCAGTTGAAGTCTCTGGAAGACGAGCTCGGTAAGAAATTGTTTACAAGGCACAGTTTCAGCATCCGTCTGACAGATGAAGGCATACTTCTAAGGAATCGTGCAGAAGATCTTATCAGCATGGCCGATAAGATTGAACAGGAATTTGTCTCTCTCGATGATATCACCGGAGGCGAATTGTATCTGGGGCTGGCGGAATCCTATCAGATCAAGTATCTCGCCAGAGCGATCAAAGAATTCAAAACCCGTTATCCAAACCTACACTATCACATCACCAGCGGCGACACGGAGCAGATAGCAGATAAGCTTGATAAGGGATTGCTTGATTTTCTTGTACTCGCTGAATATCCTGACAGTCACAAATATGAATTCATAGAATTTCCCGAAAGTGATAAATGGGGACTCGTGATACCCAAAAATGATCCGCTGGCAAACAAAAAAACAATCCACGCAAAAGATCTTGCAGGATTGCCTTTATTCTGTTCCGAGCAGGCGTGGAAAAATGAAATAAAAGAATGGGCCGGATCAGAGTTTTCAAAGATGAAGCTCGAAGGCTCCTTCCGCCTGTCCTATAATGGCTCCATTTTCGCAAAAGAAGGTCTCGGATATCTGCTGACCTTTGATCATCTCGTTGATACATCTGACAGCAGTAATCTCATATTCCGTCCTTTAACACCAAGACTTGAGACCAGGCTTTATATTGCCTGGAACAGATATCAGGCTTTCACCCCGATTGCTGAGCGATTCCTTGAACAACTTCAAAGATCCTTTTCCGTGAACAGTAAAGACGAAAAGCAAAGGTCGCCAGAATAATAATCTGATGACCTTTGCTTAGCATTTCATTTACTGATGTCTCCACCCTCTCATCGTCCATCTCGTCACTGATAGAAAGCATCACACTTAAGGGATACCTCCTTCCTTTGTATGGCCAAAAGAAAAGAACCAGTCTCCCGGTTCTTCTCAGACAATTTTTTATGATCTTTTCCCGGTAATGCATCTCTACTGCCTTGCCAAAAACTCCGACGGCGTAAAGGCTATCACTTCACTTCTCATAAAATCCTTTACATTCCTGGTAATGATATAGTCAGCATGAATCCTCTTAGCTGTAGCCGCTTGCACAGCATCTTCATAATCATCCCACTGCATCTGAGCCGCTGTACTTATATCTGATCCGGTCAGATCCTCAAACGAAAAGATCAATGACAGTTTCTTTAAGACTTCATTTATCTTCTCTGCATCCAGTTCCTTTCGCATCACATAAACAAGATTTGCAAAAGTCAGCGCAGAGACAACCCCTTCAGCCAGATCTGTTTCGCACATTTTCAATACTTTGGCTGAGTCCTCGTAATGAGGCTCTCTCTTTTGAAGGACATCCAGAAGAATGTTTCCATCAATCAGTAATTTCATACTTCTCCCTTAGCCTCTCTTCTTTTGCCTGATCAATATCCATTTTGCCTTTGAGAATCCCTGTAAGAGAATCAGTCAAATACGATACAGCAGTTGCTCGGGGTATGAATCTTCCTACCTCCTTGCCGTTTTTCGTGACAATGACCTCTCCGCCGTCCTGTACCAGAGCAAGATAGCGTCCAAAATTATTCTGCATTTCTGTTGCTGTAGCTGTTGCCGTGTGTCCGATCATGATATCACCTCGCCTTCGTATTAGCTAATTATATTATATCCTATTTTAGCTAATTTGCAAGTCTTTTCATGATGTGGTATTAAAACGCGTCAAACTCTGCCTGACCGGCAACCCGGTGATAGGCTTTATCTGCCACCCCATCGTTTCTGCTCTCGATAAACATTTCATTCACCATTCCTATAGTCAGGAGATCGAGATCCCTTATTGAAAGCCCCACCTGCACACATCTCAGCATGAAAAGAGCTGTCGTCATCTGCCTGTCAGTTGACTGAAGTTTTTTTTAGCTTCCACATCCGTCTTCATGTCCAGGCCCCAAAGCTCGATGATCTTAGCATTCTTCTCATTATTTCGTGCCAGCACCATAGCTTCTTTAATATAAAATCAATTACATTGTTCCATATCCTCTAAACCACCCTCCACTTAAGGCCATCTGCCTCGATATAAGCCACATCGCTTGAAATTCTGTGTTCCTCATTATAAGGATCAAACCCATCCCACATTGTCCAAAACAATGAGCTATCATTTCTGCACACCTTGGCTCTCATGATATCCATTTGGCAGTCATCAGATGGATTGACGAATTGCAGCCGCATCTGCCTTGTGTGAATAAACCATAATTCTATAGAGAACGGATCCTTGTCCAGTCTCTGAAAAACGATCTTCAGATCATTGTCCCCACGCATATTCCCGACATGATTTTCATCAACGCTGTTTCCGCTTATATAATTCATACTGACGATCACCGAATCTTCGAAATCATCATATATGCTGTTCAGATATGCGATATCTTCATCATTTATTACTTCATTTCATTCTGAAGTCATTTACAATTCTCCTTACCAGATCGATCGTTTTCTTTCTCATATATGCAATTGCTTCTTTATCCGGATTACCATGCATGCAATAATGACAATGATTTTCCATCAGCCCGACAGCAAGTCTTATATCTTGCAAAGAATGAGCTCTGCTCCTGATTTCTTCCGGAAGTTTATTATATATATCATTCAGCGCCGATTCCGTGAAATGATCATAAAGCCTTCGAACATCCTCATCCGTATGCCTGAGTCCTTCCAGTTCTTCATGCAGATCATAATAGTCCATATGTATCTTTTCAAAGCTGATCAACGCCTGTTCGATATCCGCCCTGGAAATGTCCGTTTCTGATATGTCTGCCAACTCTTCAATGTGGGAAAATGCATATTCGAGGGCAGCAAGGAGCAGTTCTTTCTTATCCTTAAAATATCTGTAAGCCGTTCCCACCGAAAAGCCGGCATTTCTGGCAATCTCATCCACGGTAGTATCATGGTATCCGTTTTTTGCGTAAATCCGGAGCGCCTCTTTAAGCAACTTCTCTCTTGTTTTTATCGCACGGGATTGAATAATGTTACCGCCCGTAATTCTTTGCTTATCTGCCACTTTTGCTTTTCTCCTTAAAAACAAACGGTCTGAATATGTCAGCGCCCATGATCTTTACAGCAGCATTGTCAGCAGCCTCTTCAAGGCATTCGATCTCCTCGCCAGTCAGTCTGATACTTATCGCCTGTGAAAGATCCTTCACCTGCTCCGGTTTGCGGCACCCCACCATCGGAACAACACCTTTTGACGAGCAAAAAGCCATGGCCACCTGAGGAACTTTTAGCCCTCGCTGCTCCGCCACCTCGATCATCACCTTATATAACCCCTCAAGCTTCCTTATCTTCCTGTTGAATGCAAATTTCATTGGTGAGCTCTTTCTTACCCTTGGGTCCGTAAGCACCCCTTCCTCAAGTACTGCCCATCCCCAAAATAGAATTCCGTTATCCCGGCACCATTTGAGAAGTCCGTTTTGTTCCCAATCTCTGCATATAATGCTGTAATGATTCTGTACTCCATAAAGCGGGATCTCAAACCTCTCCAGTATCTCTTTCGATCTTTCACATTCTTCCAAAGTGAAATTTGAAACTCCAATGTGTTTTATTTTTCCCTCTTTATACAGCTCCGCGATTTCCTTAAGGTGTGCTTCGATATCTGTCGGAAGATGCAACCAGTATATGTCCACATAATCTCTCCTGAAATCCCGGAGGTCCTTCGTAAGTGATCTTCTTACGCACCCCTTCCTGTAATGAGTAAATGGAGTGTATTTTGCAGAGATAATTACATCCTTTGTTCCAAATTCACCCATCATTCTCTGGGCCTTGCCAAAACCATAATCCCTTGCAAGATCATATATGCCCATATCCTGTGCCGCGGCTTCTTTCATTGCCTCTTTGATGACCGTATCCGATACGTAGTTACCCCTAATGGCCTTTCCGTAGAATTTTCCTCCCCATGCGTTTGTTCCTATAACAGCTGACGGATTATAGATGTCCATATGCGCCTCCACAATGTGAGATTATTCTCATTTTTGATTATTATAGGCAGCGCCGGCACCCACTGTCAATAATAAAATGAGATATTTCTCATTTTATTGACTCATATTCCCTCAATCAGTATGTTATTTCCCGGTTTTTTCTGAATGTACAATCACACATTGTCCCGCCGGTCCCTACCTGCTCTGTATGCAGAAAATCCGCACGATGAAGATCATTTCCTTATCACTTTTCTCCTCACTCATTCTTAATCGTTATTATCACGTCACCATTTCCAAGCAGTTCTGACAATCCTTTTCAGATTTATCACTGATAGATCCGAGTCTTGTATAAGCCCAGGAATTTGCCCCATAGAATACTACGATCTGATTTCCGGAATAAAGAACAATATCTCCCACTTTAATCGTCGTCTGCTTAGTATCATATCTTACATATCGAGGCTATCCTCATTAAGAAGGAAATCATACAGATTCATAACGAGGATACCCTGGTCATTTCTCCATACCGGAGTATTGGAATTAACCACTATTATCTTCTTAAAGGA
>JAIKXO010000042.1 GCA_024684065.1 Lachnospiraceae bacterium | reverse complement strand
CACGTTATGAAAAAGATAAAACCCAGAAAACAAACGTAATTGTAAATTTTATGATTGTATATATAATTTAAAGTATGAGGAATCGGAAAGGAGCGTATATGATATTTACTCCGCCTGAAGATGTTGCAGGGATACATTTTTTTAGTGCTGAAAATCTCGAATTTTCCCTGGCGCTGTATTCAACAAACGCCAGGGATAAGGCACAGATAGAATGCCTGGATCCATCACTGCATACAACAGAGAGCACGATCCGGTGGTGCGAAAATCACAACATCAGGTACGATATCGCATATCCAATAAAAAAATTATCTCTATTTCTTCATCCCCTGAAGCATATCCGCTTTCTCAAGCTGATTTCCGACATAAGGAAAAGGTAAAGGAAGATTAAGGGCTTTTAAGAGAATAAAGAACAAATGGAAGAATTAATATATGGAAATCGAAGCATGATAACCTGCGTGATATGCTATCTTGCATGGTGGATCATAACATTTAAGCCACCTGCTCCGAAGGGTACTTTGACAGGGAGCCTCTTTCTTATCGGAGCATTCATATTCGGGATCGGCGGTATTTTTTTGATAGCCCATGCAATGATACGGCTTATGGAGCGGGAGATCATTAATCCTTTTATACCTATGTGGATCATCCCTGTGGCCGGGATCCTGTTCTACGTTATCCTGCTTGTGCTATCGTCAGGTTTATTGCACAGGCCTGTTACCTCAGAGTTATTGATCATTATCATCTGGACTGTTCTTGAGATATGCTTTGTCGGCACCATGTATCGGTATGGATTTATTGAAAATGGGGTTTTATCGGCCTTGATCGCCGGCATCATCATTGTTACGATCATCAGTATGATATGCTATTTGCTTTACTATAAGCTCGAATATGTAAAAGGCTATTATGACGGAATGGTCCCGCTGATGCTTACCGGAATAATGATGGCGGTCATAAATATGGCATGCCGTAAGGGTATTTAATGATAGACACAAAGGAACAGAAAGAAAAATACATACTGGTCGGGATTTTTGACCGGGATGAGGAGGCGGCAGAGGCATCGCTTTCGGAACTTTCGGAACTTGCCGAAACCGCCGGGGCAGATACGGCATGCACTGTGCTTCAGCATTTGGAGCATCCGAATGCTTCTACATATGTCGGTAAGGGGAAGGTGGCGGAGATAACAGTCCTTATCCGTCAGTTTAAAGCAGACGGTATCATCTGTGATGACGAGCTGACTCCGGTGCAGATAAGAAACCTTTCGGAGATCCTGGATGTAAAGGTCCTTGACAGGACAATACTTATCCTTGATATTTTTGCCTCCCACGCTTCTACAGCGGAAGGAAAGCTTCAGGTCGAAACGGCACAGCTGCAATACAGGGCATCACATCTTGCAGGGATGGGAAAAGTCCTGTCAAGGCTCGGGGGCGGGATAGGAACGAGAGGACCCGGTGAAACAAAGCTTGAAACCGACAGGAGAGCGATACGCCGCCGCCTGGGATCCCTGAATGAAGAAATAAGGAAGCTTTCAGAGATCAGAAAGAATGGCCGCAAGAAGAGGCTTGAAAGCAGCATACCTGTCGCAGCCATCGTCGGCTATACAAATGCAGGGAAATCCACTCTGTTAAACTCCCTTACAGATGCGGGGATACCGGAGGAGGACAAGCTGTTTGCGACCCTTGATCCCACGACGAGGCTTTGTACGTTGCCGCCGGGACAGGAAATCCTGCTAACGGATACGGTGGGTTTCATAAACAAGCTGCCGCATAACCTTATAGATGCTTTTAAGAGTACTCTGGAAGAGGCAAAATACGCGGATATGCTTCTTCATGTTGTAGATGCTTCCGATCCGGATATGGACAGTCATATGGAGGTTGTTTATAAAACTCTTAAGGAGCTTGAGATAATCGGGAAGCCTGTATTGACGCTTTTCAACAAGATGGATCTGGTAGCTTCAGAGGGATTTTTAAAGGATGATAAAGCGGATATAACTGTAAAGACGTCCTTAAAGACCGGAATGGGAAAGGAGCAGCTTCTTGAAGGTCTCGGGCAGCTACTCTTAAATGGCCAGAAACATATAGATATGATACTGCCATACTCTGAGGCAGATAAGCTGTCAAAGATAAGAAGCAGAGGGCGGATCATCCGGGAAGAATACCTGCCGGAAGGGATAGGACTGGAAGCATATATTCCTGAGAGTATATATGTGTCTGATAAAGGAAGATTATTTTAATTTTTCCAGTTCCCTGATCAACATATCTTCCGATGTGACCTGTACCGAATGAATTCCCATTTTTTCGGCGGCCTCCACGTTTTCCAGTCTGTCATCAAAAAACAGGCATTCCTCAGGAACAAGAGAATACTTTTTCAAAAGATGCTCATATATCCCGGACTCCGGCTTTAACATGTGGACTTCATAGGAAATTACCATGCCGTCCAGCGTGTTCATGAACGGAATTGGTTCAGTATGCTTTTCAAAAAGGAATTTTGAATAATTCGACAGGATAAAGATCTTAAATCCCTGTTCTTTACGTTCTTCTATCCGCTTCCATAAGGTATCCCGGGGAACCATCATTCGCTCGCCTTCCAGGATCATGCGTTTTATCGTGGCTGAATCATCCGGGTAAAGGCGGCAGTAATGATCTGTCAGTTCATCCGTATCCACTACTCCACGGTCATAATATTTCCAAATCGGATCCTCAAACAGCCTGTGCCCAAGTTCCTCGGCATGTGATTCTTCTATGCCGAAGTCAAGGGTAAGCATTTCCTTCCAGCGGTATCCTATAAGAACACTTCCTACGTCAAATATCAGATTTTGTATCATAGTTCCCCTGCTTATGCTTCATTAAATCAGTGGGGACGGTTTTCTGTGAGAACCGTCCCCGCTTACTTCCTTCAGAGTATAACAGAGCATTATTGGGGATGCAAATAAAAAAGTACCGTTCGGAACACAGAATCGCAGATGATCTGACAAGTAATTTTTTCCCGCATCCTTAAAAACGGACGTTGTATGACCCGGAAGGGTACCTGATAACAGGGCCCCTTATATTTACGTGCGGGGATGTTTTAAAAGCAGGCAGGAAAAATCCCCGATGTATTAAATGAGATTTACGAAAAGGCTGTCCGGAGGAAAAATAATGGATAATAAAAAGACCCGTACGGGTTTTTGCAATCTCATCGGGAAGCTTTCCCTGCTTTTTTTCTTATGCCTGATAACAATCACGGGAAAAACCTCGGATATTAAAGCTGACACAATCAATATCGAAGGGGAGATATTCAATACCGGGGAAGCCGAGAGGACACTCGACCTATCGCCGACTATAAAGGCATATTGCTATAAGAATGCCGGAGTCATGGTCATAAACGGGACAGGAGACATACCTGACCAGTATTTCCCTCCGTTTTACAGCCTTTTCTATTCTCCCTACCGGGGGGGTGGTTTCTGATGGGATTACGCGCATAGGAGAGAACGCATTTAACACCTGTCGTAGCCTTTCTCTTACATCACTGCCGGAGGGAATCGCGGAAATAGAAGATAATGCCTTCTGGGGCTGTGCCGGAATAGAACTGACATGGCTGCCTCCGGGGATAACGAAAATAGCGGCGGGGGCTTTTGGAAACTGCATTAATCTTTCACTTTTATCGCTTCCGGAAGGGGTGACCGAAATAGGTCCATACGCATTCAGTAACTGCGAAAGTCTCTCAATTACCTCGTTACCGGGCGGAATAAAGAAGATAGGGGAAAGGGCATTTTCAAACTGTCCCGCGATAACATCCATAGCCTATCATGGCGGGAGCGCCCTGGAGAGTATAGGCACAAATGCCTTTTTCCTGGATGATTTTTATGAAACGCAAGTGGATACCGATTCCGATGTTTTAAAAGAGTATGACTGGGCGGGAGATAACAGGGCTCGTGCCGCTTCTCCGGAAGACAACGGCAATAATGCGATAATAGTCTCTGCAAATGTTACGTCAGAGTATAAGGTAGAGCTTCCGGCAGCCATAATTCTTTCGAGAAATGATGAAAATCATGACTATGAGGGTGTGTTTGGCTATTCCGTCACCGCAACGTTCCTTGCGGATAATGAAGCGATAGTCCTTCTTCCCGTAGCGGATTTTGATGAAGAAACCGTCAAGGGAGATATAAGCCCGGAACAGATGGCTGACACCTTTGATCTTGTGGGCGGAAAGGAAACGGTAACTGCCACGGTAAAGCTTACTGACAGCTCGTATGATGCCGGGAGGGGCACTGCGCGGTATCTGTCTTATGGTTTTAACCGTGATGCACTGGATTATGAGGGCAGGTTCGATGAGCCCTGCGCTTCAAAGATAAACGGTTACGGCATGGTTACCGCTCCCTGGCTTAAAGGCGGAGCTTATCATGGGACGGTGAATTTTTGCTGGAAGAAGGTGGTTATGCAATGACAGGGTGCCACTGGAGGAAGAAAGGATTTATTTACCGATGTATTACAAGAAGTATACCTGCCGCAAATAAAAAAGACTAACTATTAAAAGTCAACAGGAAAATCAGTTTTTTGAATAAAACATCAGTTAGATGTTTTAAATAGCCCGGAGGCAGGCTTAAGCCTCAATCAGTACCTTGAAAACTGCATGACAAACAGAGCATCTGAACAGGTGCTCTCAGAAAAGGATGTAAAGATAAAGAAGCTTTATTTCCTGTAGACTTCGCCTGTAAGTTCCATCCGATAGATGGTGCGTATCAGTTTCTTCGTTGCATGACCGACAGCAACATTGTAGTGCTTGCCTTCACTTATCTTTTTAGAGAGGTAAGTGCCGAAGTTCTCATCCCAGTGGCAGACATATTTTGTGGCATTGAACAAAGCGTACCGCAGGTAACGAGATCCCCGTTTTTCCATGTGGGAGTAACTGGAATCGAGCTGTCCTGACTGGTATGTAGATGGCGATAACCCTGCAAATGCAAGTATCTGATCGGCATTGCTGAATCGGGTGAAATCGCCAATCTCTGCAAGAATCATGGCTCCCATACGGTAGCTAATACCGGGGATTGTCATAATCGGAGAGTTGCATGTATCCATGATGGATTTGATTGAAACTTCGATTTCATCAATCTCATCCGTCATCACCTCGATCAGATGGACGGTGTGCTTCAACTCCATTGATTTTGCTGGCATAACAGAACCGATTGAATCTTTAGCAGCATCTCTTATGGTGACAGCCATATCTCGTCCGTAGCGTCCCTTAGAAGCTGTTTCAAGGACATTTCTGAGATGGGTAAGGTGACTTTTAGCGATGTAAGAAGCACCGGGAAATTCAGAAAGTAAGGCGTATACAGAAACCATATGAAGATCAGGAACGAGCTTCTCCAGTTCTGGAAACAGAATGTTAATAAGACGAGCCACAGAAGATTTAAGCTTGGCTCTCTCTTGAACCTTGTCGAAACGGTAACGGGTTAATGACTTGAGTTCTTCGCTGTGATATGATGTGTCTGAGTAGGGCTTGAGAGTCTTATCAGTCATCAACATCATAGCAATTGAACCGGCGTCGACTTTATCCGTTTTCGTCTTTCTAAGGCTTAGACCTTTTCTGTAAAGATTTGTATGTAACGGGTTGATAACACAGGTGGTCAGACCTTTATCAATGAGCGAACCGAGAAGATTGAGTGAATAGTGACCGGTAGCTTCAAGACCTACTTTTATTTCGTTCAGATCATCAGTCACGGAGAAAATCTTCTCATATAACTCATCAAAGCCTGGCTTGTTATTCGGGATGGTAAAGACCGGATATATTTTATCGGCTTCCGATCCCAGGATGCAGCAATCGTGCTTATCCTTTGCAACATCGATACCAACATAGATCATACGCATGATCCTCCTTAAAAGTATTTGATGCTGTATTGGATCCACAGGGCTCTCTGCCGATGTAACCTCGTTCTACATAAACCGTCATGCGGTATCTAACTGATTAACACTTTGACAAAGAGGCTGTGGTTGGAGCCTTTCTTAAACCGTCTATGCGGTAGGAGGTTGAACCAATCCACAGCATCTTCAACAGCATACCCTAACCTGTAGATGAGGTAAAGAATGGGTATAACTATATAATACGAGGAGGTTGAAAATGAATAAAAGGTACGTCTCAGTAATAAAAACAGAAACTGCAGGGGATATAAAGCCGGATGAGAAAAAAGGCAGGGCGTATGAGTATGGGAGAGATCTCAATAAGACCACCCACAGGCTTGTTATTATCATAATAATCCTTCTTCTTGCCCTGATTTTTGCGGCCCTGTGCATGATCTTTGGCAGAAAGCCGGTAACGGTAACGGAAAACAGGGGCAGCATTGTGCTTGACGATCAGGCAACTGACGAAAAAAGAGTGAATGCCATGGATGAACTCTCTGACCGTTACGTGGTCTTTGCAGGAATGAGTGGCGAGACCATAGACAGAAAATCCACCGTGATCCTTGAAAATGTAGGGGAAAATGAGAGGATCTACATGAAATTCATTATTACGGACAAATTAAGCGGGGAAGTCTATAAGGAAACTGACCTTATACCTGCAGGACAGCATATGGAATGGATACCCGGGGAAAAGCTTGAAAAAGGTGAATATGAGCTCTACTTCTGTCAGAAGCCGTATTACCTTATCGGGGAGGATGATTATATGGAGCTGACGGTGGGAAACAACCTTGTGAAGTACACGATAGTATAAACATTAAATTATCTGAAGGAGAAATGAAAATGAGGGCTGACTTATTTAAGAGGATTTTAACCGCTTTAATTATGGTCATAATGATGACGGGGCTGCTTGGTTTAACAGCGTTTGCAGGGGATCAGACATTTGTGGATAACGGTAACGGTTCCGCCCCGGTTTTGCTGGAAGGGGGTGCAGTCTCATCAGACTACTGGGTATATTTACCCGCGGCAATAGCCCTTCGCAGGGACGAAAACACCGGAGAGAGCCTGACGTATTCAAATACTTTTAATATCAAGGTATCAGGTCTCCTGCTCGGGGCAGATAAAGCCATACTTATAAAGCCTTCCGCGACCATGACGGGATCGGAGGAGACTGAAAACTGCCTTGAGGGATCATTCATAATGAAAGAGCAGGAGGGTGATACTGACAAAGCCGGAGGGGATACGGCGAAGGCGCATATCTGTTTTGCAAATGATAAGACCGGAAGAACTGACGGATACGTAAAGTTTTATTCAAGCGAAAAGGAAGGGGAAGTGACAGGCGCAAACGAAATCAAGCTTGCGGATAATACCGGGAACAAAGCGACCGCGAGGGTTTCTTCCGGTAAGATCGTAGCCACCGGATTTGATGCGTCGGCAGAGTACAAAGGCACAGCCAGCTTCGCATGGACACTGAAGTGATTTTTAAATGACAGTAAACATTCAGACAAAACGGTCTTCCCGGAAAAAAGGGAGGGCTGTTTTGCGTCTGCACATATATTTTACGGAATCTGAACGGATGTATAAAAAAAGAAGATTATCTTCTGAAAGGAGCGAGCTTCTGAAAAACAAGGATTACAAACCTGCGATAGAATACGAGACAACAAGGGATAAGAAAAAGATGGCAGATCTGTACAGGGCATATGCCGGAAAGATAAAAAGAAAAAGTGAAGGAGGGCAGAATAATGACAGGATATCCGGATGATTTCGAATCATTCAAGGAATATGTAAAAGGACACATAAAAGACTATCTTCCGGAAAAATACGCTGATGCAAAGATTGAGATAAAGGAGATGAAAAATAATAATGATTCCCTGATGTTGGGGCTTACGATAAGGATGAAGGACTGTAATATTGCGCCTAACATCTACCTCGACAGCTTCTATGAGGGATTTAAAACCGGAAGATCTTTAGAGGATATTATGCGGCACCTGGCAAACATTCAGACGGATCATGAACCCGGGCAAAACTTTGACATAAGCAATATTACGGATTATGAAAAGGCAAAGAAAAAGATATTATGCAGGCTTGTAAATGCGGACATGAATAAGGAATATCTTTCCGATAAGCCTCATACAAGAATAGAGGATCTGGCGGTAATATATGCGGTGAATCTTGGGAGTAACGGGAATGGCAAAATGAGCGCCCCGATAACCAGTGAATTATTGTCACGTTACGGTATATCGATAAAAGAGCTTCATGAACAGGCGCTTATCAACCTTTCAAAGCTACCTGTCGATTTCAGAACGATGCAGGAAATAATGATGGCGATGATGGGTAGCGATATGCCGGTTCTCCCGCCTTTGGAAGAGGGAGGGGCCATGTATGTACTTTCCAACCCGGAAAAGCTCAACGGGGCCGCCAAAATACTCGGCAGGAAAGTTATGGATGACATGGCCGATAAGATCGGGGGTGACTTTGTGATAATCCCGTCAAGCATCAACGAAGTCATCATCCTGCCTGTAAGCGCTGATTTCGACCGGGTTTTATTTGAAGATATGGTTAAAGAGGTGAACGAGAAGCAGGTTTTGCCACAGGGAAGGCTTTCCAATAAGGTATACATCTATGATTCAAAGGATCATTCCTTTATACTTGCAGAAAAATACATGAAAAGTAAGGAGCACCGGGTGGATTTTGACCGGGAGACTGTTGAGAACTGGCCTGACAACACTATCTATCGCATTGATACGGGAGGGAATGATCCGATAGAAGTGGATTCGGAAGCATTAAAAGCAGCATTTTTAAAAGCGGACGGCAACAAGTTACATGTCGGGACCGGTAAGGACGCCATGGGCAGGTCCTATTCCGTTACCCTGGATATGTCAGAGCTTAAAAGGGTCGTTGATAAGGGCAATAATATGATCATCTGGGGAAGTGTTCCGGAAATGGCGGCAAATATCCCGATGGAGGAGATGAGTCTTGCAAGGTAAAAAGGGATTCTATAATTTACACACCTGAAATAGGCAATCGATCCATCAACATGATATTCAATCTCAGAATACAGTTTATGGAGGATCCTCAGCAGCTGTGCTTCTGTCGGGAAAGGAGGTGTAAACCACCCTTCCTTGCCGCGGTATCCCCAGGACATCCCTGCTTTCTGGTCGCAGCAGCAATAAACTCTTGATTTTCTGCTTAATTCGCCTTATAATATCTTCAATGAAATATGGTTTTTATTTGGGCTGGTCGTAAGACCCAGGTCCATCATGGGCGGGGAAGTTCCCCGCCATTTTTTTACAACTAATCTAAAGGTGAACTGCATTGAAAGAACTCAGCATCTTCATAGATGAATCGGGCGATTTTGGTGAATATGCCATTTACTCGCCTTTTTACATCATTACCATGGTCTTTCATGACCAGAGCGAGGATATTCAGCCTGCCATATCGAGGCTGGATCAGGAACTCTCTTATCTTCATTTGGATAACCTCTGCATACATACCGGTCCCATAATCCGCAAAGAAGAAATCTATGCGGAAATGAAAATTGATGAACGCTGCCGCATCTTTAACAAAATGGTTGCCTTCATTCGCCAGATTAACATCCGCTACAAATGCTTTTTTATTGCGAAGAAACACATTTCTGATGTTGTCGAAGCAGCCGGAAAGCTGTCTAAGCAGATTTCATTGTTCGTTCGCAAAAACTACGAAGAGCTTCTTTCTTTTGATGACGTTAAACTCTACTATGACAACGGACAGGTTGAAGTAAGCAAAATTCTGTCATCAGTTTTTAATGCGTTACTCCCAACCCCCATTTTTAGGAAAGTGATGCCCACAGAATATAAACTGTTCCAGGCAGCTGATCTTCTATGCACAATGGAGCTTGTCCGCCTTAAACTCGAAAACAATTTGTTTTCCAAATCCGAAATGATGTTCTTCGGCAACATACGCGACTTGAAGAAAAACTACCTTAGTGTATGCTCAACAAGCCGCCACTTGGACGCGGCTTCCGGTTGATAAGTTTTCCGGCAGGTTTTTCTGCCATTTGCACATTGACAAGATCGAAATCATAAAGCACAAAAAATGACTCGCCAGATGATCCAGGTTCATCGCAATGATGGAAAGAACAACAGAGCTTCTCGTAGTCGTATCCAGCTTTGTACGGATCAGTCCCAATCCATAACACCTTTTAGCAAGACTGAAGCCCCGCTCTACTTCGATTCGATCCGTATTATCGGCATAAGCCTGTTTCTTCTCAATGAGCGTTTGCTTCCTCGGCCTTCCAAGTGCCGGACCGGATATTCTGATCCCCTTAGCACGGCTGTAGGATATATTCTTACGGTTCCGATAGATCTGATCTACAAGCACACGCTCCGGGTAATGACCTGTCCTTTCGTGATATCTGTCTATGGCTCCGATCAGGACATCTGATTCGTTGTAGGCATCAAATGATGATTTCTCGAGCCTTGCAAATCCACGTTCGTCGAGGCTCATATCAAGCTTCATCCCGAATTCTGTAGGGGCTTTTGCTTTTCCCCGGACGATAGGGCGAATGTACGGCTGGCTGATACTGACGATCCGATCCTTTACGCTGTGTGTCTGGTTTTCATACATGAACTTTTGCTGCTCATACAGTTCCCGGATAACCTTCAAACGCTCTGTTTGTTTTTGGGTCAGTTCCACATCATCTTTATGTTGAAGCTCTTCGATATAGCCAAGATCACGTTTGATGAATTGCAGCTGTTGCTTGATAGCTTTCCGGATCTTTTTGGAAGTTCGTTTCTTGCATTTGGCAAAGTTCAGAAAAGCTATTCTGGCGTTCCTTCGATACATCCGCGGCGTGTAGTAGTTGAACTCATAACAGAGAGTATCGATGATATTTTCCAGATTCATCCGCGCTTCATTGAGGAGATTAGTATCCTGCGGAAACGATATCTGCTGCGGTGCACAGGTGGCATCCAGTATCAAGGTGCCCTTGTTTTCCGGCTCATGGTCATCCGGATCTTCTGCACCTCCCGGCCCGCCATCTGGTGGATCTTCGTTCGGTGTGTTGTATGCGGCGATCATATCATTGATTTCATTCAGAACGTCTTCGGTAAGACGTTTCCTGAACTCCACCAGCAGTGAGGGAACATACGGGATTTTGTCCTGATACCCCGGTAAACCAATGAAAAACTGGTAATACGGGTTTTCCCGGATCTGCTCTACGAGTTCTCGATCTGAATAATCGTATTGCTTTTGAATTATCAAAGAGCCGAGTGCTGTTTGTAACGGTTTTGCCGGCATCCCGGTCTTACTCGGGAAAAGCTTTGCGTACCGTTCTTCGATCTCTTTCCATGGGATCGTAGCTGACTTTTTAA
>JAIKXO010000025.1 GCA_024684065.1 Lachnospiraceae bacterium | reverse complement strand
CATGAGTGTAATCCGGATGCGGTTCTTCTGCTTAATGATTTTAACACGACCACAAACTATGAGATCTTAATTGACGGTTGCCTGAATGCAGGTGTTCCGATCAGTGCGATCGGGATCCAGTCGCATCAGCATCAGGGCTATTGGGGAAGGGAGAAGCTCGAAGAAGTACTGGAACGGTTCTCTCATTTCGGTCTTCCGATCCACTTTACCGAGAATACACTGATCTCGGGTGAGATCATGCCGGACTATATCGAGGATCTGAATGATTGGGTTGTGGATGAATGGCCGACAACACCGGAGGGAGAGGAAAGGCAGGCAAAAGAGATAGAAGAAATGTACCGGATCCTGTTTTCCCATCCGCTTGTTGAGGCGATCACGACGTGGGATTTCAGAGACGGCGCATGGCTGAAGGCACCGAGCGGATTTATCAGACAGGACCGCTCACGAAAACCCTCGTTTGAGATGTTGAAAAAACTGGTAAAGCAGGAGTGGTGGACGGACCAGGTGGTACAAACCGATGAAAACGGATTCGCGGAAGTGGTGGCTTTTAAAGGAGATTACCGGATCAGCTGCGGAAATGAAAAAGCGGAGTTGAGCCTGACCGATGATACGGAACAGACAGTGATCATGGAATAAAGGAGGAAATGAAATGGCAGTAAAATGGGGTGTTTTGGGAACGGCAAACATTGCAAGAGGGTGTACGATCCCCGGCATGAAGCAGGCGGATAACTGTGAATTATATGCGATCGCAGGACGCGATCAGGCAAAGGCAGACCGCTTTCGGGAAGAATTCGGTTTTCAAAAAGCATATGCAGGGTATGACAAGCTGTTAGCGGATCCCGAGGTTGAGGCGGTATATATCCCGCTTCCGAATCATCTGCATAAGGAATGGGTGATCAAGGCGCTGGAAGCGGGCAAGCATGTGCTGTGCGAAAAGCCGCTGGCACTGAATGCGGAAGACGCCAAAGAGATGTTCACCGTTGCCAAAGCATGTAACAGAACGCTGATGGAAGCCTTTGCATATCTGCACAGCCCTTATGTTGCTTCTCTTAAGGAAGATGTGAAGAGCGGCATCATCGGTGATATCGACTATATCGAAACGGCATTTCTCACACAGGGGTATGTTGAAGATATCAGGATCCATAAGGAAACCGGCGGCGGTGCATTATACGATCTTGGCTGTTATTGTACGAGCATGATCCTGTCGTTGACGGATTCCGACCCGGCATATGTTCTGGCAGGAGCCGAGTTCAATGACAAGGGGGCGGATGTTTTTACTTCTGCACTTATGCGTTTTGAAAACGATGTAAGGGCAGCGTTTACCGTCGGAATGATCTTCCCGGCCGGAACGGATGCACGGAAGGACAGGCTTTATATCCATGGTTCCAAGGGGACCATCGGTTCTGATGTGGAGTACAATCAGGCAGGTGAATTATCCTACACCATCCTGTCCGAAGGCAAAAAGATCGAGCGCACGCTCACGGCTCCCCAGAATTATAAACTTGAGGTTGAACAACTCGGGCGTTGCATTGAAAACGGAGAAATACCGCATGTTTCTTCAGATTTTTCCATCAGAAACGCTAAAGTACTTGACGTAATCCTTGATCAAATAGGATACTGATAGTATGGACTACAGTACTTATGAAATATATGATTTTGACCGCGTGAGCTCCTTCAATATGAGCACGGGGTACAAGGAGAGAAGTTACCAGGCACACTGGCACTCCTATGGGGAGATCCTGCTTGTGGGTCCCGGGAAGACAAATATCTATTCCGTTGGCAGGAACCGGTACGAACTGGTTCCTGATGATTTTGTGATTGTGTGGCCGATGGAAATGCATGCGATCGTGGATGCGGATCGCGAGGAGTCACTGGTCATTCAGTTTTCGAACGCGTTCATCAATTCGTTATTTGACCTGCGCAGGATCATGCATATATACCGGAATCTGCACATCATCTGCGTGCAGGCGCACCCGGAACTGGCTGCGAAACTGAAAGGGATCACGGGGCAGATGAAGGAGATCTTTTTCTCGGAAAGAGAGGATAAGGAGATCCGCTGCTGCATGCTCTTAATGGAGTTTATGCTGACGCTGCTCGATTACCGGAAAGAGCTGGCGCCGGAGCTGGACGATGAGGCGCGAAACGGCTATACCGATGATGTCATGAAACGCATGATCACGGTGACCGATTATATTAAGAACAATCTTACCGCCGATGACCTTTCCCAGGGCGCTATGGCGGAGATGGCGGGGATCAGCAGGGATTATTTTTCCAGGATCTTTAAGAATGTCACCGGCATGAATTACAGCAGATGGCTGAACACGGTCCGGCTTGAGAAGGCTTCCGAACTGCTTACGGAAGAGGGAAGAAGTCTTACCGAGATCGCCATGCTTTCAGGGTTTCAGAGTATTCCGAGCTTTAACCGGGTATTCCGTGAGGAGAAGGGAATGGCACCCGGGGAATACAGAGCGCTGTTTGTAGGGAATCATTCATAGATAGCAGGTTTGGGGAAGGAGAGGTGTTTCATGTTTAAATTCTGGGGTGACGGCTCGGATCTGTCAAAGAGCCTCGTAGAGAGCATTCAGGTCCGCTCAACGGACAACTTCAACTGGACGTTCATTTTTATTCTGGCGGTTGTCTTCTATGTATATTGGAGTGAGCTGCACAAGAAGAATTATGATGTGGTTTTTGCGGGACTTGCACTCTACGGCGTACACTGGCTGTATGAGATCTGCAATGCCGTGATCGGCTACTTTTTCAAGTATCCGCTGTGGTCGGTTTCCAATGAATCCACGACGTTCATCCTGCTCATCGGCGTATGCTGGGAGCTTTCCATGATGTTCATGCTTGCCGGGATCATTTCCTTTAAGATGCTGCCGGAGGATCGAAACAAACGATACTTGGCAAAGGACGGGAAGAAGGGGATCAGCTGCAAGCTGGTCGGTGCCATAGAGATGGCGCTTCTATTCGCTTTGGTTGAATCGTTCCTTGCGGCAACCTCCAACCATTCATTCATCTGGGTATACAAATGGTGGGGCGTGCTTCCGGTGTTCATCACGACCTATATCCCGTTCTTCTTAGCCAGCAACTATGTGCCGGATATGGAACCGGCCAAACGGAACCGTTTTCTGATCACGATCTGGAGCGCGGTGGCAATTCTGCTCATTGTGCTGATCCCGCTGGGGATCATCTGATCATACATTGTAAACAGTCCCGCAGATGCCAATCGGCGTTTGCGGGGTTTTTTTGTGAAAATTAAACTACAGGTTTATTGATTGGACCTGTCTTCCGATATAAAATGAGATAGGAGTCAGCTAAAGGCTGAAAGAAAGAACCAATTATTTGGAGATTATGAAAGCAAGGGACGTTTATGCCCAAAGCTTCAGATCCAAAAATTGGTTCTTTTTTGTACCTTGAAAATTGAATATCGCTCTCCCGCAGGGAGATCATCCGGGGAAGTATCGCGATGAAGCGCCGGTCATGCCGGCGGCGAGCGTGCCAAGGATAGGCGGGAGAGGAGTAGTACCAAAAACCATACATATATAAAGGAGAAAACGCTTATGGCAAAGAAAACTAACAATGGTTACAAAGAGGTCAGGCTTGATGGAAACGGCAGAGGCGCAGACCGGTTCTACCGGAATCCGCTCACGAAGGTTTACCAGTATGAATACGCACTTTACGAAACGGTATCGGAACTGTTTGCATCTGTCAGATGCAGGTCTTTATGTGTGAACAGCCTGAACCTGTATTTTAAGGAGCTGCCGTTAAGAGGCGCAGAAGAGAAGGATACATGGCCGGTGCAGGAGGAAGGGCAGCCGAAGAAAATCACCCGGGAGAAGATCTTATCCGAGATGAAACAGCTCGTATCCCGGGACGTCATCGGGCATGTCACATTTCCGATGATGAATGTTTGTGCCGCTGAGGTACGGGCCATTCCGGAGAAAGACGGAACCCACACGTTCCTCTTCACGGATGGGATCTACGGCTTCACCCTGCATCTTGACATGCCGCACAAGGGGCATCCCAAGGGGATTCGCGTGGCGGATATCTTATGTTAAAATATAGCAGAAGTGATGTTGAGGAATTGTGGAAACACAATTCCTAATAAAGCAAAAGGAGATTTTGCGCATGTTTCCTTACTTAAGAACAAAGAAACAATTTCTTGAGGATTGCAGAACGATTTCTTATAAGATTGTGAAAGATAAAAATAAAGAATATGTACTTGAGAAACTAAGTCAAAGCGATGAGAAAAAAATCAGATTAATGACAGCCCCATTCCCCAATAATAATTGCGGATGTGAAAACTTTCATTGTAGTGATCTTGCCGGTCCCTGCACAAAAAATAAGGTTATATACGTTCCGACATTGGTGGGTTGGTTAATACATAATTTAAATATTGCTGAATGGGGGAAGATAAGCAGTAACAATGTAAGCAGTAACATTGGAAACAACAAAACAGAGGCACGAGTTAGTTTTAGCAGTATTAAGTCGTGGTGTAGATCGATCACGCAATATATGTATGAGGTTTTGAATAATCCGAATGTGCCGGAGTCAATCATGGTTGGATTGGAGTATTATATTGACTATTCGGGAAACGATTCAAGAACCAGAGTCGACATGATTCTGGCGGGATATGGTTTGTCAGGAAGGAAAGAAAAAAAACGAATTGCCATTGTAGAATTAAAGCAATGGTCGAACATAGATATCCAAAAAGTAAATGGTAAAATCATGTGGACAACAAATGAAGAAAGTGCTGTGACGCAGGTTTGTTCTTATCGCGATAAAATAATCACAGCCATAGGGGCAAACCCAGAACAAGTGAGTGACCCGATTCAGATATTTCCATGTGTATATATGCATGATCTGGGAAGCCAGGAAAGAACTATAAAGAATACCGGTAAACATGACATACGATTTTCTAAGGATACTAATGCTGGAACGAAGCAATATGCCTATGCAGCATTGAAAAATAACGCGGCCTTAACTAATCGATTCAGAGTTATGTATGAATATGGCATTGATAATGGCGTCCCCGTTTTTCTTAAAGATTCGGCGGATGAATTTGCCAAATACATTGGGGGAGTATTCAACTGCTCCTCTAAATCAACAGATGATGCCAGAAATGTTATCAGAGAACTAAAGAAGCGATATGAAATTTTCGACATTAACAAGATGGCAGAGATCATAAAGAAACCAAACAAGTACAATGACTATAAGGAAAAACTTAGACGGGATCAGAAAGATGTTCTGGAAAAAATCGAAAAGCATATTAATAAAGAAGGAGTTGATGTCATTTACGGACCGCCCGGAAGCGGGAAGACTCTAATTGCTTTTTTATTACGAGCATATTGTAAAAATAATCAAATAAAAAAATGCAAGTTTCTCTACAAGGGTGCAGCACCAAAAAACGCGATCGAACCACTTTCAGAACCGTATTCAGATTTCTATGATAGTGTAAAAGCGAGAGATCATTTGGATGTGATTATTTTTGATGAGGCACACAGATATGACGGAGATCAGAAAAAACTTAATAAAATTATTAAAGCAGGAAAACACTTGGTGTTTCTGATGGATGTCGAACAGGCTATAGAGTTAGGGGAAGAAAATGGTTTACAAATAATAAAATCATATCTTGGGGGGATAGCGCCTAATAATCACTATTTATGGACACAGTTCAGATGTAACCAGGATGAAGGCTATGTTTCGTGGATAGAGCAGGTGTTGGGAATGCAAACACAAACAAATTCTCCCAAACCGCTCCTTCCTCAAATGACCAAAATGGATGAAGATATTTATTTAGAAGACCTGGATTTTGACGTGGAACTAATAGGCGTTAAAGACAATGGAAGCCAAATCGATGTGAGCCCAAATGGACTTAATGATTTTGTTAATGAGATTAAAAAAATGGTTCAAAAAGAGTCGCCATTGATTTGTTCAAATGAGATGGACATAGCTGCAGAATTGGGATTAAATAAATGGAGCGGAAAAAACGGGGAGAAATTTGAAAATAATATTAAAAATCACAATGTTGGTGGAATATACCAGGTCCACGGACTTGAAACAGGAGCTACGCTTGTAGTGATTAATGATGATCTAAAGTATGATAACAAAACTAATAAAATGATATGTAGCGGTAACATGAAATATATAACACGTCAGTATCGAGTATTACTTACCCGGGGAATGCGTAAGTGCTATATTTTCTGTGTTGATCCGGGAATGAGAAAGCATTTGGCACAGTATTGGAAAAGAAATAAAAAAGTAGTATTTAAGTAATCGAGGCCATAGGGTGTGACACGAGTTTGAAAAGGCGATTATCGAATGAAAAATTTGGAAAAAGTTTAGGGCGCGATTTCGACAATCGCTGAAACCGGCATAAATACGCTGGTTGTAAGATGCTTATCTCCGGATGAGAAAAAGCCATATGGATACTGTATATATACACCGGTCATCCGCGTAACAACTAACGGCCGCATCGGCCAGGCTTTTTATCAAGGAGATTAACGATATGATTGATCAAACTAACGAAACAAAAACACGATGGACGAGCATGGATGTGTTCCGGACCAGAAAAAACGGAAAGTATTTCTGCGTGACTGTGCAGGTACCTGAGGAAATACTGAAGG
>JAIKXO010000297.1 GCA_024684065.1 Lachnospiraceae bacterium | reverse complement strand
GATGATCCGGAAGTGAAGTCTCTGCTTCGCCATATGTCGCTAACGGACTCTGATCTGGGATTTTATGACACTCCGGAATACTGCTTTCATGATTACATACCGGAAAGAAAAAGTGACCTGACATTGCTTATTTGTGAGAACAAGGATATTTGGTTCAATATTCGGCGGTGTATGTTTGAGGACCATTTCAGGAGTCTGTTTGGTACGGATATAGATGGCGTTGTCTACGGTAATGGAAATAAAGTCTCTCATAAGCAGGGGGCCCTGGTCGAATATGTAAGGTTTATGGGAAATCCGAACGTTACATTTTTATACTGGGGGGATATTGACCGTGAAGGCTTTGATATTTTCAGACGAACAAGGGAAGTGAACGCTTCCCTGAATATAGAACTGTTCCTCCCGGGATACAGGAAAATGATTGAAAAAGCTCAGAGTATTAGCCTTGAGGACAGCCCTTCCTCCCAAAAGGAGGGTATATCCTTTGAGGATCTGTTTGAGGGATTTGCCGCAGAGGAGCAGGCATTTTTGAATCGAGTGTTGGAAGAAAATAAACTGATTCCGCAGGAAATAATATCCTACACTGTACTAAGTGAGAGGTGAGAGAATGCTCCGCCCTGATATACAGGAAATATTTACAGGCTTTCAGAACAGAATGAAGTTTATAGATATCGTTCGAAGCATTTCGATCGCAAATTGCCCGGACGATATCAGAGAGATGTTTAAGGGTGATTTTGACATTTTAAACAATCTGATCGTGATGGTTCTGTTATATATTAAGGAACGCACGCTCAGCGATGTCCAGACATGCACATTAAAGGATATAGAGGGCTTCCTCGACAGCATTATACAGATCATCCCCGAAATGTATGTGATTGATACGAATAAGCTGGCATATTTTATTGTTGTGAATGTGCTCCAGAACAATGGGAAAATGATAGAATACAACACTTTCTTTGCAGATGGGGAAGTGTTCAAAAGTATGCCGGTACGACTGATCAACGAAGAGAAGGGATCATATTATCTCACAGATGAAGTATTCGACTTTTTATACAGATCGATGGAAATAGAATCTGAACTGGATTATTCTGTAACCCGGTTCAAAATGCAGGAATACATGAAGAGAAAGAATTATTCCAGGGCACTGGCTCAAAGCAGGGAATTGGTGGCGCGGTTACGAAATATGGGCCACAGCCTGGATGACTTTCTTCTGCGCTGCCGTGAGAATATTATGAAGATCACTGTCGATGAGTATGAGAGGATAGTCGGGCAGTTCAGGACCCTGATGGTTGATGAACAGAGGGAACTGCAGGAAATACACCGGACTGCGATACGGGAAGCGAATGCTGTAAAAAATGCTCTTGAGAGCGGCGCTGATACTGAGGAGGCCAGGAAAAACCTCAGGGAATTAAATGAAATCAATAAAAACCTGGATCTGACTGTCACGGAGCAGCGCTCTTTGATAAATGCGAAGAGTCTTGCATCCGATTCCTATAACCGGATACTTCGTGACAGTTTTGCGATCAGGAGTTTTGAACGGATGAATTTTGATCAGGACATTATGGCCAGGCTCCGCAGGATGGGCGATGGCCTGGGCGATGCAGTGTTAACGCTTCTCTGGCCGCTCGTTAGTCCCGGATTAGAGAAGAAGTTCAGTATCGAGAATTTCTACGCGGCTTATGGACTTATCAACAATGAAGAAGATGAGCCGGGCTTACGAATTGATAATGAAGACGAAGAAGCTGAAAGACGGATTCGGGAACGTAATGAGTTATATTTGGATATCTGCAGGTCATTTTTCGCATACGTGAAGGACAAAACGTTTTTTGAGATAAAGGAATATATTCATTCGTTATCAGTTGGCGAACTGATGAAGTGGAGTAAGGATGGATACCTTCCAAATACGCTGATGACAATTTATCAGACGGGAAAGATAGATCTTGAAGAATTGCGTAATACGGGAGGTTTTATAGTTGCGGAACCATTGGGAGAACTTGATCTGTTATGGGTTTTGTCGAAACTTCCCAAGCAGTATCTTGATATGCGGCTGTTAAGGTTTACAACATCTGGCGAATCCTTTGATTTTGATCTGCGGGATGGCGGGTCATATATAAAGATCAATATGACGAATTATACAGTTGAGGTGGAACGATGAACGGCAGCGCCCTTAAACTATTTCATGAACTGATGAAAAAAGGATGGATCGACAGAAATGATAACAGCCTGATATGGAATCTTGCAGAGGATATGGAAGCCAGGGACGAGCTCGACCAGATGGGGTATGAACTGGGTTTTGAGATAATCCAGGCACAGGATCGGATCTATATGGTTCCGACACAGGATAATGATATCTTCCTCAAGAATAATGTGGATTACCGTGCTGATATAAAGGCTTCGAATGAAGTAAAGAGCAGGGATCTTTATTTGATGAATTATCTGGCGATTTACATTCTGTACATATTCTTTAATGGGGAAGGGGTAGATGCGCTGAGCAGGGACTTCATTACGAAGGAAGAGCTGATAAAAGAGTTTACAAAGCACTGTCAGGATGTTACACGCGATGATATTGACAAAGATGACAAAACAGATGATTACAGTGAAAACTTCCGCATGCTTGCAGAAGACTGGCTCAGTAAAAAGGAAGGTGACATAGCCAGCAGAAGGATAGACGATCGTTATGGAGTTGTTAACAAGATCCTGCTGAAGTTCAGGACTGATGAGCTTTTTACGGAAGACGAAGGCGGCACGATAAGACCTTCGAAAAAGGCAAGGGATCTTATGCCGTATGTGCTGCGCAAAGACCGGGTTCAGATGATCAATAGCTGGATTGAGGAGGAAAACCATGCCTCAGATAAGTAAGATCCGGATCGTAAATTTCAACTACAATGACGGGAACCGGTTTATTCCGGATGAGTTATATGACCTGGTTTCACCGGAATCGGGTGAAGCGTTAAATACTTTATTCAACCTGAATAATGGCGGCGGAAAAACCGTCCTTGTACAGCTGATGATGCAGCCGGTGCATCCGAAGGCAATGGCAAGCGGACGGCGTATCGAGGACTATTTTTCACATACGGGCGACCATTCGTACATATTACTGGAATGGAATCTGGATGGAAGCAGGGAGAAACTGCTGACCGGAATTTCGATCGCAGCAAGTTCAAGCGCATCCACGGAAGAAAACCAGAGGGGAAATTCGATAAAATACTATACCTTCACGACCCGTTACGAAACGTACTCAGCTTATAGTATTTCAGGTCTTGACCTGTCAGATAACGTAAACGGAAATTACGTTCCTGCCCGGTTTGATTATGTCAGGGAAAAAGCGAAATCAAGCAGAGGAACGTTAATTTATTATTCTTCAGATGAGGCGGTAAGATGGGCGGAATATCTGGCGGAATATGGAATCTACAGGACTGAATGGGAAAGTGTCATTGAAGCGCTTAATAAGGATGAAGGTGGTCTTAATCAGTATTTCGACGAAGCGAAAACTTCCGACAAGCTGATCGCAAAATTTTTCATACCTGCTATTGAGCAAAAGCTGATGAGCGCAGCATCAAAAGGGACTGACTGTTCACTGGAAACGATGCTTATTAACTATGCAAGGAAGATAACGGACAAGGAGTCGGTGATCAGGCAGAGGGATGTAAACAGGAAGCTGCTGGAAGACCTGGGGGACGTTAGTGAAACAAGCGATGAGCTCTATAATGTAAATGATGCTTTTGTGGCTAATGTATCAGAAACAAGAGGATTTGCAGCAGCACTCGGAAAGCGGATGAACGCAGTCGATGAAGAAACAGAGGTGATTGGCAGGGCGATAGAAGATCAAAATGCTTTGATTTCCCACATCGAATACGAGAAGAGATCGAAGGCCTTTTATGGTGCGATCGCAGGTCGTGATCAGGCAAAAGCAGCTATGGATGAGGCGCTTTTGCTTCTTAACCGGAGTAAAGCAGAGTTTGAAGCAAAGAAGCATGAAGAAGATATCCTTCAGTGCGCAAAGCTTTATCGCCGGATACAGGAAGCAGACGGTAAGATTACAGAGCTTAAGAAGCTTATAGAGGAAAGGGAGAATAATTCGGAGGATGCGGAGCGGATCGCAAACCTGAAATACTCCGTTCTTGTGAAAGCCGGGGATGCGGAAAGCGAGCAGAAAAAAAGGAAAACAGAGCTGACAGGGAAAATTGAACAGGAATCTGCCAATGTAAAGATTTCCGGCGAGACCGTGAAAAGGGCCGAAGCAGAATACAATGCTGCCAATGACAGATATATCCATGCCATGACCCGCCTTGAGGAAGCAAAGGGCAATACTGACAAAAGAATCAGGAGCTTACAGATTGAAGCTATAAGAAGATTGACCGGTTTTTACGCAGAAGAGGAGCTGGCGGCTGAGAAGGCCCGGAGGGAAGAAGCCAAAACAGAACAGGAGATCGCAGCGGCAGAAATTGGGAGCCAGATCGAAGAAATTAATAAACGCGCGGCTCAGATCCCTCAGGAGAAGGCAGCATTAACGCTTGAGCAGGCTGACGCATCCCGTTCTTTGAAAGAAGCGGAAAGCCGGTTAGAAGAGTATGACGTTTTATTTGAGCAGATTGTAAAAATCTGTGAAAAGTACGGCTACGAAAGCACTGCAGTTTTCACGGATGTTTTGCGGGATGCGGTCCGCAGGGATATTGAGGCTGCAGAGGCAGATATTATTACGAAAAAACGTAAGCTGGATGGTCTTAATGAGAAAATGAAAGCTGCTGAGGCCGGTTATCTGCATATACTGCCGGAGATCATGGATTATGTAAATTCGACAGGGTTAAATCCTGCAACCGGTGAAGAGTATATATGCGGATTGATCGAGGCCGGTACGGTATCAGCTGACAGGGCAGAGGAGTTACTGAACGCTTATCCCGAGATGGCCTATGCATTACTGTTTGATAACGAGGGAGAAATACAGCGGTTATTATCTGCCGGAAATATCGAATGGCTTCCGGCGGTTGTCCCGCTGCTCACCATGGAGCAAACAGAACATATATTTGACGGGACCAAAGAGCCTGCAGCTTTTCTGAGCGCGTATGATAAAGCCTTTTTTGCTGACAGAGAAGGTTATGTTGGTCGTTTAAGTGAAGATATGGCAAGTCTGGAAGAACGGCTGAAACAACTTCAAAATCATGTGCAGGAAGGGAAAGAAGATCAGCTTATTGCAGATCGTTTTACTTATTATAAGGATTGGAGAAAAGAACAGGAGAGCCGGATCGCGGCCTGTAAAGCTCAGATTCGGGAGATTGAGGCTAAAAGTCAGGAACTTGATATTGAACTGCAAGATCTTAGGGATGAAATAAGTAAGCAAACAGAGAAACAGAGGGAGTGTAATGTTTTAATTCAGAAGATTGACAAATGGCTGGATTCGTTTGGCGAATTAAGCGAAATGTTATCGGAAGAGCAGGAAAAATATAAAGAAAAACAGGTTTCGTACACGGCGAAAAGCAAGGCGGAGTCTGATTATAAAGCGGCATGTGATGCCCTGGAAAAGCACCGTGGCGAACTGGAATCTTTGAAAGATGAATTGGGAAATATTGATGCTCTGCTGGGTAAGATCCGTACCGTTCTGGAAAGTGTCGATAATGCCAAAGCCGCAGAGGTGTTCGAGGGAGATTATTCAACACTGTATGAACAGTATAATGTGCTTCTGCGTAACATGAATGAAAGCCTGGAAGGATTGAGAAATAATCTTGATTCCGTGCAGAGATCAAAGCAGGAGAGTGAAGCAGAACTTGCGGGATATTCATGTGAGGAAGGAGAATATGCGGATCCTGCGCTCCCGGTAGAAACACTGTCTAAAGTAAGACAGCAGAGAGAGGCATGTGAAAAGGTCCGGGATTCAAGGCAGGCAGAATATACAGAAAAAAACGGAGTCCTTACGGCCGCAGATCAGGAATTAAAGCACGCTGAAGATGCTCTGGCAGATTATGAAGGTATTCCCCTTCCGCAGGATGAGATCGGAGGCTCTTTCAGGGAGAGATTGTTAAATGCGAAGGAAGAGATAAATGGTCTTGCTGAGAAATGTCGTAGGCTGGAAGCTGAAAAACGTTCTCTCGAGAAGATTATTGATCAGGTAAACAACGCCCTTGAGGATCTGTCGGAGGGGATCGTTGCCGACGGCATTACCTTAAACGGGAAACCGGATGAGCAGTGGAGAGCGCTTAAATCAAAACTCAGCCTGAGCAGGATAGAATATTTCAAAAAGAAAGATGAATTAAACAGAAAGATACAGGATACCGTCTCGGCTTACAGGGATATTGCATTGGCTGAGATCGTAGGTAAGCTGACCGCGATCGGCGGGATGGTTGAAGATGCGGAAATAAAAGGGGATCGTCTGTTTACCATAAGTGAAAGCATCAGCGCGATGATTGAATCCATCAGTAAGATCAACAGCAAGATTGAAACTGA
>JAIKXO010000177.1 GCA_024684065.1 Lachnospiraceae bacterium | reverse complement strand
CTCCAGGCTCATGGTCGGCAGAGAAGTCATTCTTAACGTGCAGAAGGATCAGGCAAAGCCCGGGGATACCGTGCTTAAGGTCAGAGATCTGGAATACGTCAACGCATGGAATAAAACGATGCTTGATAAGGTTTCTTTTGATGTAAGAAAAGGAGAGATCCTCGGCATTGCCGGCGTAGAGGGCAATGGGCAGAAGGAGCTTATCGACATGCTCTTCAATCTGAACAAGCCGGATTCCGGAAGGGCGGAGGTTAACGGCAGATCCATCATAGGCCTTTCCCAGGAGAAGATCTGGGAGCTCGGCGTATCCTTAGTACCGGAAGACCGCATGCTCTACGGCATAGCGGCGACCGCCTCCATAGAGGAAAATGTCATATCTGACCGATGCGCTAAAAAAGAACTGAATAGAGGGCCTCTCTTCAATATGGACGCGATCCACAGTCTTTCAAAAAAATTGGTGGAGGATTATACGGTGCTCTGCAAATCCCCTTCACAGCAGGTGGGGATGCTCTCCGGAGGAAATATCCAGAAAGTGGTCGTGGCCAGGGAGTTCAGCAACGATCCGACCCTGATCTTGGCGGATCAGCCGACCCGGGGAATAGATGTCGGAGCCACGGAATTTATCCGAAAAAAGCTGGTGGAGCTTTCCAGATCGGGAGCCGCGGTGCTCTTAGTTTCTGCTGATCTTGCAGAGGTAATGGAATTATCCGATTCTTTGATCGTTATGCATAACGGCAGGATCGTGGCATATTTTCAGGATTCAGGAGCGCTTACGGATGAGGAAATGGGTGAATATATGCTGGGGCTCAAGGAACAGAGCGATGAGGAGATAAGGAGAGTGTGCCATGACTAAAAAAAGACAGATCATATTTTCCTTTGTCCGCGGAGCTTTAGCCATCCTGATCGCGATCCTGGTGGCCATGCTCTTGATCTTTATCAGTGCAGACGGAGGAACCTTTTCTGAAAAGATTTCCGCTACCCGAGAGGCCATGAAGCAGCTTTTGGTGGGGCCCCTTTTCCGTATAAATGCGAACGGGGTCCGATTCGAGGGAAAGAGGCTTGCGGACATTTTTGCCGCAATGATCCCCACGATCTTTACCGGGCTTGCGGTCTGCGTCATGTTCTCTGCAAACCAGTTCAATCTGGGCGCTGAGGGCGGCACAATGCTGGGAGCCTTTGTGTCGGCCATTGTTGCGATCTACATGCCTCTGCCGAAGGGGCTGCATGCCCTTGTCTGCATCCTCGTGGGAGGCGCAGTGACAGGCTTAGTGATGCTGATCCCTGCCCTGCTCAAAGTAAAGCTAGGCGTCAGCGAGATGGTCTGCTCGCTTATGCTTAATTATATCATCATATATATCATCAAATATCTGATGAACACTGCCTATGCGGATAAGACCAAGGGGCAGATCCAGACCTATCCGTTTTTGAATTCCTCGAAGATCGCGCCACTGGCTAACAATCCGATCTTTTCTTCGGCTAAGCTGTCCTGGGGATTCGTTATCGCCATCATTACTGTCGTAGTGATAGGCTTTTTCATGTACCGTTCCAGATGGGGCTATCAGATCCGCATGATAGGGATCAATCAGGATTTCGCAAAGTATTCAGGAATGAAGGTGGGTTTTGTGATAGTACTGTCCCAGATAATCGGCGGATTCCTTTCCGGTGCGGGCGGAGCGATAGAGATGCTGGGCCGGTATCCGACTTTTTCCTGGAGCGCGCTTCCGGGCTATGGCTGGACAGGGATCACGATAGCGATCCTAGCGGGGAACAATCCTTGGTTCGTGCCTCTTGCGGCCTTTTTCCTCGCCTATTTGGGAAAGGGATGCGATATGATGGCAACCTATGCTAACGTCCCGACCCAGCTGATCGCTATAGTCCAGGGCGTAATATTCCTATTCTTTGCGGCGGAGCAGTTCCTGTCGAAATACAGGCAGAAGCTGGTGGTGAAGACAGTCGCGGAGACTACGGCTAAGGCCGTTCTCGCACAGGAAGGAGGAAAGGCAAATGAGTAATCTGATGAGCAATATACTTTCGCCGGGATTTTTCTTTTCTATTTTCCGTATCTCCGCGCCTATCCTTTATGCAACACTTGCGGCTATCGTAGTTGAAAAGGCCGGGTTCGCCAATATCGGTCTGGAAGGCCTTA